>JAGRPD010000140.1:0-8105 GCA_020439875.1 Verrucomicrobiales bacterium | reverse complement strand
TTCTCGTTCTCGCTTCGCGATCTCTTGAGTCTTTATTGCTTCATTTTGTGCAAATTATGATTTTTCTGAAATACTCCAACATCTTGGCAACATGCCTGACTTGACGGTTTGCTAAAAAATGGAGACCCTCAAAGCAGGCGAAAAAAAATTTCATTCTTGCCTCAATTCGCCGGTTTCAACCCCTCTGAACCTCACCCTCTACCCCTTTGACTCATCATGGCTCAGGCAATCATGGATCCCGAAGAAGTGCGGCGTTTCGCCAAAGAGCTGAAACGTTTCAACGACGATCTGCAAGCTCGCGCGGGAGCCCTGCAAACGCGCTTTGCCAATCTGGGAACGACCTGGCAGGACCAGGAGCACGAGAAGTTTGCGGAGGAATTCATCACCACCATGAAGGCCCTGAAGAAATTCATGGAGATCTCGGAGAAACACACCCCCTTCCTGCTGCGGAAGGCCCGCCGCATCGAAGAGTATCTGAACCAACACTGATCCTCCAGCAGGCTCCACGACCTGCTGTTGGCGGGTGAATTCCACTCCTCATCATGAACCAAGCCAAAGTCCGCTCCATTGATGCGCTGCAGCATTGGCGCTCCAGCCTTGTGGTGTACCACTCCAAGGCCCGCCGCGGGCTGGCCCAGGTCACGGAGGAAGTCAAACGCATGCGACACTGGCTGGAGTCGGAACAGATGCCGTTTTGGAAGGCTCAAATCCGCCGCCTCACGCGCAAAATGGAGCAGGCACAGCAAGAACTCATCTCCGCGCGCTTCTCCACCCTGCGCGCCACTTTGACCGTACACGAGCAGGCCGTGCGCAAAGCCAAGGCCGCCGTCCAGTACGCAGAGGAGAAGCTGGCGCGGACAAAAATCTGGTGCCGAGACTACGATCGCGTGGTGGAACCTCTGGTGCGGCGGCTGGAAGGCATGCAGTATTTCACTGAGCACGAGATGCCCAAGGCCATCACCCTGATGGAGCAACTGCTGCGCGGGCTGGAGGGCTACGCCGCCACCACCCTCACCGATCCCAATGCCTCCGGTGCGCCCGCCACGGATGCATCCACCGAAGCCCCGTCATCCGTTCCTCCTCAGCCATGAGTTCGCGCGTCAGTTCATCCCCCCTCGACGAGGCCGCGAAGGAACTCCTGGCCAACTGGGAGCATGTGCGCCAATCCTGGCGCGACCAGCAGGCGCTCCATTTCGAAAAAACCTACCTCGAGAAACTCCCCGCGCTGACGACCCAGGCGCGCCAAGTCATTGAGGAACTCGACACCATTCTCCGCAAGATCCGCACCGATTGTGAAAGCCCTCTCTCCTGACGCTCCCTCCTCCCCTCCCCTGCCCAGCTCCCACCGCCTGCTCGGACGGCTCGCCTCCCTGCGCGAGGAAGTCCGCAGCCTCGCCGCCCGGGAGCAATCCCTGATCAAAGACCTGCGGCGGCGGCGGTTTCAGGTGGAGCGCCAGCGGGATGCCCTGGTCGAAAACCAGCAGGCCGAACTCAGCGATCACCTCGCCGAACTCCATCACGCCTACGACGAAGCCGCCCAACAGGCCCGTCAACGTTACGAAAAGCGGCGCGATCAGGTCGAGCGTCTCGCCAACTCCGCCCGGCGTAACCTGCCCAAACGCATCGAAAACGAGCGCTCCCGCTACCTTGGCCGCTTGCAGTGGCGGCGGCGCAACGCCGAAGCGGAGTTTCAGCAGGGCATCGCTGCCTTTGAAACGCAACTCGCTGACACCCGCCAGGCTCTTGAAGAATCCGGCACCCGGCTCGCTGCCTTGGAGCACCACGCCCGGCGTGCCTTTGGCCCCTACGGATCCCTGCGCCACCTGCTCAACGCCCGGCCGACTCCCTCGACGGCCACCGCCACCGACGCTTTGGCCCAATTGCCTCAGCGCCTCGACACCGCCGACTCTGCCCTGCGCGCCTACCTCAACGTACCAGGCCCCGGCTTCTTCCGCACCGTCCCCTTCCCCGCCCTGCTCATCGTCGCACTCGTCGCGGGAGTCGGTGTCGCCTTCGCCCGGGGATTGACTCCCGCAGCCCAGGTGGAGGGCGGCATCACCTTCGCCGTGCTCGCCATCGGCATTTTCATCCTGCAGCAGGTCCTCGGCGCACGCGGCAAAGCGCAAGCCACCGAGGCCGCTGCGGCTCTGCGCGAGGCCCGGGCCATGCACCAGCAGATCAGCTCCAGCTTCGACGCTCAACGCGAAACCGAAAACGGCCGCCTCCAGCAGCGGCTCCAAGCCGAACTCGAGGCCGTCCAGGCCGACTGGGATCGCGTCGATGACTTCGGGCGGGAAGCCGAGGCCCGGCTGCGCAAAAAAGTCGCCGAACAGCCCCCTCGGGTCCTGGGCAAATTGGAAACCGATTTGCAACACCGCCTGCAACGCATCGAGGCTGGCCGCAGCGAGCATCAAGCCGAGCTGGAGCAGGACACGCATCGCCGCGAAGGAGACGCCGGCCGCCGCTCCACCGATGGGCTGCGTGAGATCGACGCTCAAGAGACGGCCAGCCTCGCCTCACTCACGGCAGAGTGGCAGAGCCGAGTCCTGCCCGAGGCTCAGGCCCTGCATCGCACCCAGACTCACCCCGCCGCCGGCCAACCCGAGTGGACGCCCGAGCGCATCGCCAGCTGGGAGCCCGCCGAGCAGTTCCCCACCGCCATCCGCATTGGCGAGGTCGAAATTGACCTCGCCCTAGGGGAGGAACCCGCGCTCCCCACGCATCCGAGTCTCCAGCTCAGCGACAGCTCCCGCCTCACCATCCCCCTCGCCTTGACCTTTCCGGAGGAGGGCTCCCTCCTCATCGAGAGCACGGAAGTTTGCGCCCCACCCGTCACCGGCGTCCTCAATGAGACCGTCCTCAGCATCCTCGCCCACAGCCCCGCAGGCAAGGCCGCCTTCACCATCCTCGACCCCGTCGGCCTCGGCCAAAACTTCGCCGGCCTCATGCACCTGGCCGATTACGAAGAGACCCTCATCAACCGCCGCATTTGGACCCAGAGGGATCAGATCGATGAACGACTCGCCGAGCTGAATGACCACATTGAAAAAGTCATCCAGATGTACCTCCGCAACGAGTACGAAACCATCACCCAATACAATGCCCAGGCCGGCAGCATCGCCGAGAAATATCACTTCCTCGTCATCGCCGACTTCCCCGCCAACTTCTCCGAGACCGCCGCGCAGAAGCTGCAGAGCATCATCGTCAGCGGCCCGCGCTGCGGCGTCTTCACCCTCATGCACTGGAACACCCGGCAGGCCGCTCCCGACGGGTTTCATGCTGACGAGCTGCGCCAGCACAGCCTCTGCCTGCGCCACCAACCCGGCAGCGGATTTTACCCCTGCTCCCTGCCCACCGAGATCGCAGCCCGCGTCCACCTCGACGCCCCACCACCGGATGAGACCGCGCTCGCCCTCACCCACCGCATCGGCCAGCGCAGTGTGGATTCCAACCGCGTCCAGGTCCCCTTCTCCACCATCGCCCCCCCGCCCGACGCTCTCTGGCAAGACGCCACCACCCACGAGCTGCGCGTCCCCATTGGCCGCACCGGAGCCACCAAGCTGCAATACCTCGCCATCGGCAAAGGCACCCGTCAGCACGCCCTCTTCGCCGGTAAAACAGGCTCGGGCAAATCCACCCTGTTTCACGTCATCATCACCAACCTCGCCCTGCATTGCAGCCCCGAGGAGGTCGAGTTTTACCTCATCGACTTCAAAAAAGGCGTCGAATTCAAAGCCTACGCCGACGCCCAGCTCCCCCACGCACGCGTCATCGCCATCGAGAGCGATCGCGAGTTTGGCCTCTCCGTCCTGCAGCGCGTGGACGAGGAGTTGAAGCGCCGGGGAGATCTCTTCCGCGCCGCTGGAGCCCAGGACCTAGCCGGTTACAAAAAATCTCCCGGAGCCCAGCCCATGCCGCGCACCCTGCTCATCATCGATGAGTTTCAGGAATTTTTTGTCGAGGACGACACCGTCGCCCAAAACGCCTCCGTGCTGTTTGACCGCATCGTCCGGCAGGGCCGCGCCTTCGGCATCCACGTCCTGCTCGGCTCCCAAACCCTCGGCGGAGCCTACACCCTAGCCCGCACCACCATGGGCCAGATGGTCATCCGCGTCGCCCTCCAGTGCAACGAGTCCGACGCCGCCCTCATCATGGATGAAAACAACCCCGCTCCCCGGCTCCTCACCCGGCCGGGAGAGGGCATCTACAACGACGCCGCAGGAGCCCTCGAAGGCAACAGCCCCTTCCAAGTCGTCTGGATCGGCGAGGACGAACGCGACGCCTACCTGGAGAAAATCCACCACCTCGCCCAGCAACGCCATCTCGATCAGCAACCGCCCATCGTCTTCGAAGGCAACGCCCCCGCCGACATCGCCGGCAATCACGAACTGGCCCGCGCCCTGGCCAGCCGCCCCGTCAACGCCCCCGCCGCGCCCCGCCTCTGGCTTGGCGCGCCCAATGCCATCAAAGGCCCCGCCGCCGCCGTCTTCCAACGCCAAAGCGGCAACCACCTCCTCATCACCGGCCAGCGTGAAGAGGCCATCCAGGGCATCTTGGGCCTCGGCCTGCTCGGCCTCGCCGCGCAGTATCCCAAGGAGGCCGCTCGCTTTGTCTTCTTTCACGGAGCCGCCCCCGGCTCGGCGGAAGACAGCTTCCTCCGCGCCCTTTTCCCGCGCATTCCACAGGCGATCGAGATCGCCACACCGCATGACACCGAGGCCGCCGTCACCGCACTGCATGACGAGTTGCAATCTCGTGCCGACCAAGCCACCAACGACGCTCCGCCGATTTTTGTTTTCATCCACCACCTGCACAAGTTCAAGAAACTGCGGCATGAGGACGACCTCGACTTTTCCTTCGGCGGAGACGACTCCGGTCCCAAACCCGGAGCCATGTTCAACACCCTGATCAATGAAGGCAGCTCGCACGGCATCCACCTCATCGCCAGCGTGGACACCTACAACAACGTCGCTCGCTGCCTCAGCCGCAAAGCGCTCACCGAGTTTGAAATGCGCGTCCTCTTCCAAATGAGCGCCAACGACAGCGCCAGCCTCAGCGACTCCACCGCCGCCACCAACCTTGGCCTGCATCGCGCCATCTTCCACAACGAGCAGCAGGGCACTCAAGAGACCTTCCGCCCCTACGCCCTCCCCCCCAACCCCTGGCTGGAGCTGGCCCTCGATCAAATCAACCGGTGAGAACTCTTGTAACAAGAAAAACTGGCGGCATTCGGCACCTGGAATATCCTTAAGGCCCAAGGATGCCCATCACCAACCACCAGGCCAAATATCTTGCTCATGAGCTGACACGCCGCTGGTCTTCGGACAATGTGGGTAAATTGGCGGCGGCAGTGGCCGGGGCTCAGGTCGATTTGAATCCGCATCAGGTCGATGCGGCGCTCTTCGCCTTCAAATCCCCCTTCTCCAACGGAGCGCTTTTGGCGGATGAGGTCGGACTTGGGAAAACGATCGAGGCCGGGATTCTGCTTTCCCAGCGATGGGCGGAGCGGAAGCGCCGAATCTTGATCATCACGCCTTCGAACTTGCGGAAGCAGTGGCATCAGGAGCTCGCTGAGAAATTCTTTCTGCCAGCGACGATTCTCGAAGCGCGTTCCTACAACCAAGCGGTCAAGGCCGGAAGCGACAACCCGTTCCAACCAGACGAGCCAAGTCTCGTCATTTGTTCCTATCACTTCGCCCGAAACAAGGCCGACGATGTCGTCGCTACGCCGTGGGATCTGGTCGTCATTGATGAGGCCCACCGCCTCCGCAATGTCTACAAGACGAGCAACGTTATCGCCAACACCCTCAAGAATGCGCTGGAAAGACGCCCGAAGGTGCTCCTGACCGCGACTCCCCTGCAAAACTCGCTTCTTGAGCTATACGGGTTGGTTTCCTTCATTGATGAACACGCCTTCGGCGATCTGAAAAGTTTCCGTCAGCAATTCGCGAACCTCAGTCAGGACGGAACCTTCGACGCACTAAAGAGCCGTCTGGCGCCGCTCTGTCACCGAACACTCCGACGCCAGGTCACTCAATACGTGCCCTACACGGCCAGGCACGCCTTGGTTGAGGAATTCACTCCGGAGGAAAGCGAGGAGCAGCTCTACCAGCTCGTTTCCGACTACCTCCTCCGCGACAACCTGTTCGCCCTGCCTCCGGCACAGCGAACTCTCATGACTTTGGTGCTGCGGAAGCTGCTTGCTTCTTCAACCTTCGCCATCGCCGGAGCCTTGCAGACCATGGCTCGACGATTGAAGCGCGATCTGACCGAACAGGAGAGTCTCTCCCTCATTGATGAACTCGATGAGGACTATGAATCGCTCGATGAAACCGCCGAGGAATGGAGCGACGACGAGGAAACAGTGGAACCTCTCTCGGAGGTCGATCGCGAAGCGCTTGCCGCCGAGATCCACGAACTGGAAGCCTTTGCGGAGTTGGCGGTTTCCATCACAAACAACGCGAAGGGGCAAGCCCTCCTTCGTGCTCTCCGGGTTGCCTTCGAGAAAATTTCCGGACTCAAGGCCGCCGAGAAGGCCATCATTTTTACCGAGTCCCGCCGCACCCAGGACTACCTGCTCAACCTGCTGTCAGAAAGCGAGTGGAGTGACGGCATCGTCTTGTTCAACGGTGGCAACAATGACGACCGTTCAAAGGAGATCTACGATGCCTGGAAAATCCGGCTCGAGGGCAGCGATCGCATCACCGGGTCACGCACTGCCGATATGCGCTCCGCACTCGTGGATTACTTCCGCGATGAAGGTCGAATCATGATCGCCACCGAGGCTGGGGCCGAGGGCATCAACCTTCAGTTCTGCTCGCTCGTCATCAATTATGACCTCCCCTGGAACCCTCAGCGGGTCGAGCAGCGGATTGGTCGCTGTCATCGTTATGGGCAGAAACATGACGTAGTTGTGGTCAATTTTCTGAACAAGAAGAACGCCGCTGATCAGCGCGTTTACCAGCTTCTCGCCGAGAAGTTTCACCTCTTCGAAGGGGTCTTCGGAGCCAGCGATGAAGTCCTTGGCGCGATCGGCTCCGGGGTCGATTTCGAGAAGCGCATTGCCACCATCTACCAGCAATGCCGACAGCCTGAGCAGATCAAGGAAGCTTTTGATGCCCTGCAACTCGAGTTGAGCTTCGAGATCAATGAAGCGATGACCACGACTCGGAAAAAGCTTCTGGAGCACTTCGACGATGAGGTCCGGGAAAAGCTCAAGATTCGAGACGAAGATTCAAAAGCCGTTCTCGGGCAGTTCGAGCGCCAACTCATCCGGCTCACCCGCCACGAGCTTAACGGTCATGCGCACTTCGAAGGCGAAGGCACCTTCCAGCTTGTTTCCATCCCCTTTCCCGCCATCGCCGACAAGGTTCCCCTTGGTCGCTACGAGCTGCCTCGACGTTCTGGAGAAGCCCACCTGTATCGACTCGGGCATCCTTTGGCGGAAGCCGTGGTTCGCGCCGCCAAGGAACGATCCCTCGTTCCTGCCGAGATCGCGTTCAGTTATGAAGATCACGAGGGGAAAGTCACCATTCTTGAGCCATTCATCGGACAATCCGGCTGGCTCGCCGCCTCCCGATACACAGTCGATTCCCTCGACCAGACCGAAGATTACCTGATCCTCTCAGCCATCACGGACGCAGGCAAACTCTTGGATGATGAGACCGCCCGTCGCCTTCTTTCCCTGCCAGGCAACTGCCTCCGGGACCTCTCCGAAACCCCTCCGCTCGGCCTCGAAGAAGGCACCCTTCGCGAACAGGCGCGGATCGGCCGCGAGATTTCAGAAAGAAACGTCCAGTTTTTCGAAGCTGAAGCAGCCAAGCTCGACAACTGGGCCGATGACCTCAAGATCGGACTCGAACGCGAGATCAAGGACATCGACCGACAGATTAAAGAAGCTCGCCGTGCCGCGTCTGCGGCTCTCACCCTTGAGGACAAGCTGGCCGGCCAGAAGCAGATCAAAGCCCTTGAGTCCCACCGAAAGGAACGCCGCCGCTCACTTTTTGATGCCCAGGACGAAATCGACAGCAACCGCGAGCGTCTCATCGAGAAGATTGAGGGGAAACTGAAATCGGAGTCCTCGGAAGAGGCGCTTTTCACGATCC
>JAGRPD010000139.1:18366-22709 GCA_020439875.1 Verrucomicrobiales bacterium | reverse complement strand
CCGTTGCCTGCATCCGTCTTGTTGAACTAAGCCGCTCTGCGGCGGGGTGGAAGGGGAGCGTCATGAGCAAGCGGAGCTGGATGACTGGGAGGGCGATTCATGGGGAATGTTCTGCGAGACTGCGGCCCCATGAACAAGCCCAAACATCCCTCCACCCCGTTGTCTGCACCGAAGCTTTCTACCCTCTCTCCATCTTTTACTCACCATCTTTTACCAGATCTCATGCGGGGGAACCACATCACTTCCACCAACATCGCTCCGTGGGTTTGACGGCTTCCCGCCGCTCCTCTCGTGAGATGAGCCTGCTTCCCGGTTACATCCCCTCATTTTCCCACCTCCAAGGAAAACACACGTTTTCCTCTACATCAACCCGCCAAGAGCCCCCACCTCCGCGCAGCAACGAGCCCCCATTTGACCTGCCGCCTGCGCGCGAAGGTTCGCCAAGGCGACCCCATCACGCTGACCACTCTGGATCGAAAGGCTAAGATCGCCTCAGCCCACCGGCAAAACCCGCCCACCTCACTGAGCGGAAACCCAATTCAAAAACACAACTTGCATCACACCCCAGCCAATCCGCCGGGCGTGTTCAGCCAGGGCTCTCATTGCTGGCTCCGCTCCGGATCAAGACACGCTTTAGTTTTCGGTTTTTCCTTCATCGATAACCGATTGAATTCAAGTAAAGAGTTAGAAGATAGTAGGCACCACAGCTTACTGCTAAAACCAACACGGCGCTAAGATAAGAAGCTACTTTGGATTCTGTGGGCTCTGGATAAAATGTCGCAGCAACACGTGCTCCTCCGGCAAGAAAACAAAGACCCACGACACCCATGAGCAGTCCGAGAAAACTTCCCCTCAAAGATGGGCTTACGGAAGGTGCCCCTTTCTGTGCTTCTACAACCGGCTCAACAAAGCACAGATAGATTAAAGCCGCAGAAATAAGGAGCAGAATAGCCCCCATTCGTCTTGGGTAGTTTCGGAACAAGGCCCGATTTCGGGCATGGTCTTCAGTGTTCATTGTACCTTTGCCGAGACTTTATGGCTGTGGACCCGCAGCAGCCAAGCTTTCAGTGAAAAAATGAGCGGTGTGGCAGGGGGGTGCCTTTTTGTGGGCCATCGAAGTCTTTTGGCGTCGAGTTGGCTGTGCGAGTGGCGAGGCGGGAGACCCATTCGATCCCGATGTGCAGAGCGGGCATGGTTTCACTGCGGCGGTTGCGTGGATGGCCCGTCAGCGTTCTGTTTTCTCCTCCTTTTGTTTCGAGTCCGGCTGCGTACGTTTTTTCAAGTCCTCCACTTCTTCACGCAGGGTCTCGGTTTGCTCGCGCAGCTTTTGAATTTGATCGGTGAAGGCTTTCAATTCCGGTGCGCCGGCGCGCAGGCTGCGCAGGTCTTGGACGGCTTTCTGGGCGGCCTGCTGCACGGGATCTTCCAAGCCTCGGCTGGGTCGATCCGCCAGGAGTTCCAGGGGGGCGAGTGATCGTGCATCTCCGAGGAGGGCCAGGGCGCGGGCGGCGGCGGCTTGAAGTTCCAACCGGGGATGCGCCAGGAAACCGACCAGCCAGAGGCGGGTGGTTTCTTTTTCACTGAGGGCCGCGTCCCGCGCCAGGAAGCCGACATCCTCCAGGGCTGATCCCAGACTACGGGCTCGGCATTGGGAGGCGATGTCATCAAGCCGCTGGCGGATGCTCGGCAGCAGGCGGGCGTCATTCTGAGCACGCAACGTGGCGATCACTGCCAGCGTGATTTCTTGATGATAGCTGTCGAGGCTAAGCCACTGCCGGAGCTTGCGACTCAGGGCTGGAACGCCTGGGCGAGTGCCCCAAGTCTGAAGGATCGCGGCGAGGATCTGCGGGTTCTTTTCGCGATTCGCTGCGGCTTCGAGCGCGTCTTGGGCTTCGGCCTGCGGGAAGGTGGCCAGTGCCTTCACCCAGGCGAGCCGGACGCGGGCATCCGGTTGGCGTGGTGTGGCCTGGAGCTGCGCCATGGCTTCCGGTGTGGCCTGGGCCGCGAGGGTCTGCGCCGCCGCGCTGCGCACCCCGTGAAAGGCGTCTTCCTTCAGGCGCTTGCCTGCCCGTTCGGCGGCGCTGGCCGTGCGTTTGTCTTTCAGCACGTGCAGTGCGAGGAGGCGACCCGTGATGTCTGCCTCGAGTTGGCGGTCCAACATGGCATCCGGCAGGTCCATGGAGATCTGGGCCAACAAGGTAAAATCGGGATCCAACCGTACGAGAGCGGGCGCGGCTGGAAGGGGAAAATAGGCGGTGTCTTCGGCCTGGCTCAGGGCCATGGTAAAGCGTCCAAGTTCCTTTCCCTCTGCATCCCAAAAGACGACGGGCATCTCCAGCGCAAACAGCGGTACCTGAGCATCGACTTTCTGCGTTTGTTTCATCGTCAGGCGCGCTTGCTTCGTGGCCTCCTCCCAACGGTAACTGGCTTTCAATTCCGGGAAGCCACCGTGGTAAAGCCATTGGTCGAAAAATTGATCCAGAGACAGGCCACTGACTTCTTCCAACACATCCTGCAGATCCTCGGTGCGGACGATGCCCTGGCGGTGCCGTTCCAAATAGGTGCGAATGCCGAGGCGATACAAATCCGTGCCCAACCGACTGCGCAGCATGTGCAGTACCCACGCGCCTTTGGGATAGGCCCGGGAGTCGAACTGCTGCATGGGATCCTCATAATCCCGCCACACCGGAGGCCGTCGGTCTGCGGCTTGAAACACCTGGTCCGCCGCCTGCCAGAGGGTGTAGCGACCCGCGTCGGAGCCATCGCGCTCGGTCTCGTAGAGAGCGGCGTAGTAGGTGGCAAATCCCTCATTCAACCAGAGGTGCGACCAATCTCGGCAGGTCAGTAGGTCTCCAAACCACTGATGAGCCAACTCATGCGCATCCAGCCCATGCAGCGAGCGTAGCGTTTCGGTGGCCGGGCTGAAAAGCAAACCTGCCGCCTGGAAGGTGGAGCTGGTGTTTTCCATGCCACCCGCCAGGAAGTCATGGCAGTAGGTCTGCGCATACTTGGCCCAGGGAAATGGCACGCCGATTTCCTTTTCATAAAAAGCGATGATCTTCGCGGTGTCGCGGAATGCACCCTCCGCCTGAGCCGCCTCGGAGGGTGGCACCAGCAGCGTCAGCGGCACTTGGCCGACCTGAGATTCCAGCTTGTGAAAATAACCCACCGCCAGCGCGATGAGGTAATTCACATGCGGCTGATCCTGCCGCCAGTGCCAATGGACCAAGCCATCCGCTTCTGCCTCCGGGGGGCCCACCAGCTGACCGTTGGACATCACCTCCATGCCCTCGGGTGCGTGGCAGATGATCTCACTGGTGAAGCGCTCATTAGGGTAGTCGTAACAGGGGAACCAAAACCGATGCAGCTCCGCCTCCCCCTGCGTCCAGAGCTGCGTGTCTCCCTCGGGATAGCCCATCTCCGGCGTACGAAAATACAGCCCGTGACGGGGTTCCGCGTGAAATTGCATTTTGAGCGTCACCTCATGATCTGGCGGCAAGGGCGGATCAAAATGCAGCACCAACTGCTCCGGTGTCACCTCATGACGGGCCAGTTGCCCACCGACGAGCGTCACCTGCGGGATGCGCAGGTCCACCGCATCCAGCTCCAGCTGAGCCAGAGGTAGGGCGATGGGAGTGAAGGTCAGCTCGGCCCAACCTTCCACTTGGCGTTGGGTGAAGTCGGGCGTCACGTCCAGCCGCAGGTGGGCAATGTCCACCCGCCGATCCCGCGCGTACTTCGGTCCGGCACGCAGGCGCAGGGGCTTCGGCAGCAGCTCCTTGCCGCAGTGTCCACAGCGTGCGGCGGCGTCAAATCCATCACCCACGCCGAGGGCAGGGGACCCCAGCAGGGTCAGGCTCAGCCCCACCACCATCCACCATGACGCGCGCATTTTCATGCCCGCATCATGGCTGGTCTCGCATGGGAGATCAATCCTCGTCCGAAGCTGCAGGGGGAGCGTCGTCGCTGGAGGATTTGGGCGAGATCTTGCTTTTCACCGCCTCCTCGATCTCGGCAAAGAGTGCGGGGTCGTTGGCCAGCGCTTCTTTGGCTGCGTCCCGACCCTGGGCCAGTTGCGAGCCTTTGTAGCTCATCCAGGAGCCGCGTTTCAGGATGATGTCATGCTCCAACGCCAGGTCCAAAAGAGAGCCCACGTTCGAGATGCCCTCATTGAACATGATGTCAAACTCGGCCTCCCGGTAAGGCGGTGCCAGCTTGTTTTTCACGATCTTCACCTTGGTGCGATTGCCCGTCACGGTGCCATCGCTGGTCTTGATGCTGCCGATGCGGCGGATGTCAAAACGCACGCTGGAGTAGAATTTCAGGGCCCGTCCGCCCGGCGT
>JAGRPD010000139.1:2277-18282 GCA_020439875.1 Verrucomicrobiales bacterium | reverse complement strand
AGCTTCCGCATGGCCGCACTCATCAGGCGCGCCTGTGCTCCCACGGTCGAGTCCCCGATCTCACCCTCCAGCTCCTGCCGCGTCACCAGAGCCGCCACGGAGTCCAGCACCACCACGTCCAGCGCGTTGGACCTCACCAGCGTCTCACAGATGCGCAGCGCTTCCTCGCCCGAGCTGGGTTGAGACACCAGCAGCTCATCCATGTTCACCCCCAGCTTCTTCGCGTAGGACGGGTCCAGGGCGTGCTCCACATCGATAAAAGCGGCCAGTCCACCGAGCCTTTGTGCCTGCGCGATGACCGTGAGGGTCAGCGTCGTTTTCCCCGAGGATTCGGGTCCAAAAATCTCCACGATCCGCCCCCGAGGAAAGCCGCCGACGCCCAGCGCCTGATCGATCAGCAGGTTCCCCGTCGGGATCACCGAGATCTCCATCTTCGTCTCATCCCCCATGCGCAGGATGGCCCCCTCGCCGTAATCTTTCTGAATCTGCTGGATGGCCAGATCCAGGTTGCGGGCGCGAGCCTCCGCCAGTTTTTGCGTGCCGGAGTCCCCGGAGGATTTGGAGTCTTTGCTAGAAGCGCGTGCCATGGTTTTGAGAAGTGAGGGGATGAACGAAACAGAGAAATGAACACCCAAAAAGATGTTCGGGTGAACAAAAAACAGAGTTTTGCGACTTGGTAAAGCAGAATTTCACCTTTCCCAATCAAATTTCCTGAGCTGACGCAGGGAGATGGTAAAATATGGCGGGTGAAAAATGGGATCTGTTTGGAGGACGGAGGGCCACGATTTGCTGGCTCCTTTTCGCAATCTGCCTCAAGGTAGCGCTCCCCGTGAGGGGTTGTCCGCGATTTGCCATGAGAGGCGTCTATTTCATCTGCTGTTGCCTGCTTTCACCCAGTCTCTTGGCTGAGGAGGGACGGGCCAATCTGGAGCGGGCTTGGCAGCTGAGCTGGAGCCGATTTTACCTGCCTCAGGTTCAGACCTTTGGCGATTACCTCAGCAGCTACGAGGCCGGCCGCGAGCAGGCGCATCTGCCGACCCCCGAGGAGGTGCAGCGTCAGTTCCCCAATCCCTGCGGTTACAGCACCGGCATGGAGGACGGAGCCATCCTCGGTGGGGCCATGCTGAGCCTGCTGATCGATCGTTACGCCGTTACCCGAGACGAGTCCCTCCGCCAGAGCGCGAGCGATGTCCTGGCGGGTCTGCACCGCTGCGCCACCGTGCATGGCGTCTCGGGATTCGTCGCCCGCAATGTCTGTCCGACGGACGCCACCAGCACCTACATCAACTCCTCCCGCGATCAGGTCACCCACTTTGTCCACGGTCTCTGGCGTTACTATCACAGTCCCCTCGCCGATAAGGCGGGGCAAGAACGGACACAGCAGCTGCTGCGCGCCGTGGCGGATCGCATGCTGGCCTTTGTCACGCCGGAAAACGACTTCGATTTTTGCCGCGCCGATGGCAGCCGCTGCCCGCTCGGCATCTGCCGCATGTGGCAGGTGCAGGCCCACGAAGCTGCACGCCTCCCGATGATCTACGCCGCCGCCTGGGACGTGACGCGGGAGCCGCGCTACCGAGAGGCCTGGCGGCGCTACGCTGCGGAAGCCATCGTGCAATCTGCGGAACCCGGAGCGTCCAAACCGGCCTACGCCCTGCTGCAAATGCAGTGCTCCCTGGAGGTTCTGCGCCAGCTCGAACCGGATCCCGATCTCAAAACTCAAATCGGTCAGCACATGCAGCATGTGCGTGACCTCGCAGCTCGGCGCCTCAGCAGCGTGCTCTCCGCATTGTCGAAGAAAACACCGGAGGAGATGAGCATGCTGGGTCCCGATTGGCGAACGGTGCCGGTATGGAAAAATCAAAACGGTTATCCTAACCCACAGTGGGGGCCATTTCGCGAGATCTGGCATCTCACCCGAGAGGCGGGTGAGTCTGCACTCATTCTCCTCATGGTAGAGAATCCGCATCTCACATTGGAAGAGCGCACGGCTTTGCAGAATCTCATCACTCACTTCGACTACGAACACAACGCCAGCTGCGGCATTCTCTACCATCAGGCCGCCGCGTGGAAAGCCCTCAGCCATCAGCAGCTCGACCTGCCTTGAATCCCATCCCTGCCCATCTCCATCCATGCAACGCACGGTCCTTCTCCTCCTCACGCTGACCCGCCTCGCCCTCGCCGCGCCTCCTGACGCTGCGTCGCCGATCATGCTCGCCGGTCCCTGGGTGCCTGCGGACACGCACCAGATCGATTTTGCCCATCTGCCCCAGGTCGCGAGCGAGCACGCTGTGATCCACGATGTGCGCGCCGCTGACGGCGTCAATCAGCACAACTACCTCACCCATTTCGAGGGAAAATTCTGGGCCATGTGGAGCGATGGACCCGGCGTGGAGGATCGCGTGGGCCAGCGCGTGAAATACGCCACCAGTGCCGATGGTCTAACCTGGTCGGAATCGCAGTATCTAACACCCATCCCGCCTCACTCCGGGCCGGACTCCCCGCTGTATAACACTCGCACCGATCAGGGCATGCGTTGGATTTCCCGAGGCTTCTGGCAGCGCGATGGCGAGCTATTGGCGCTGGCATCCCTGGATGAAGCAGCCGGATTTTTCGGACCCAATCTCGAGCTGCATGCTTTTCGCTGGAAGGCGGACCGCTGGGAAGATGCGGGGGTCATTTCTGACAACGCCATCAACAACTTCCCGCCGCTGAAACTGCGCACGGGCGACTGGATGATGTCGCGCCGACCGTTCGATTACAAAAAGACGGGCGTGCAGTTCCTCGTCGGTGGCACCCGGGCGCTGGATGATTGGCAGTCTTTTCCGGTGCTCGGCACCGCGTCCGAGCTGTCGGCCGAGGAGCCCGACTGGTGGATCCTGCCGGATCAAACTCTCTGCGCCGTGTTCCGCGACAATCGCCGCAGCGGTTTCCTCTATCGCGCTTTTTCCACCGATGATGGCCGCAGCTGGAGCCCTCCGGTGAAGACCAATTTTCCCGATGCGACCTCGAAGATTAGCGGCCTTCGCCTGAACGACGGGCGCTACGTCCTTGTCTCCAATCCCAATCCCAAAAAGCGCGATCCTCTGACGCTCTCCGTCAGTGACGACGGCGTTCATTTCACCAAGATGCTTTATCTCGTGGGCGGTCGCCACATCGACTATCCGCACGTCATTGAGCATGAGGGCGCACTTTTCATCGCCTTTGCGGGAGGCAAACGCACGGTGGAGATTTTGAAGGTGAAGCTCGACGCCGTCGATGCCACCGCCATGCCCACGCAGCCCTAGAGCCGGGATCTCACCTCGGCATCGAGGACTCAGCGGGTGCATCTCGAATAGCTGCCGGTGGGAAAACGGGCACGGATTGGGGCTCTCATCGACGTTTCACAGAGATGCGTCTTTTGCGTTCGCTCCTCCTCACCGCCGCCGTCCTCGCCACCAGTTGCCTCAGTGCCGCTGAGCGACCCAACGTCATTCTCATCCTGGCCGACGACTTGGGCTTCTCCGATCTCGGCTTTCAAGGGGGCGAAATTCACACGCCCCATCTCGACGCGCTGGCTGCGGGCGGTGTGCGCTTTTCCCAGTTCTACAATTCAGGCCGCTGCTGCCCCACCCGCGCCACCCTGGTGACGGGTCTGCACCCGCATCAGACCGGCATCGGCCACATGACCATCCCTTCCGGGGGCAAGGAAAAACCCGGTGTGCCTCCCGCCTATCAAGGCCACCTCAATGAGCAGTGCGTGACGCTGGCGCAGGTGATGCAGCGCGCGGGTTACGCCACCATGATGACGGGCAAGTGGCACCTCGGGCCGCTCGATCAAAAAGACTGGCCGCTGCAGCGGGGCTTTGAGAAATATTACGGCTGCATCGATGGCGCGCTGCGTTATTTCCACCCCCACGGCACTCGCATCATCACCTCCGGCAATGACCCGGTGGAAAATCCCGCCAGCACCACCGAGGACGCCTTTTACACCACGGATGCGTTCACCGATCACGCCATCGGATTTCTCCAAGAAGAGGCCGCCGGGCAGGATCGCCCCACCTTCCTCTACCTCGCCTTCAATGCCCCGCACTGGCCGCTGCAGGCCTTTGAGGAAGACATCGCCAAATACCGGGGCAAATACCGCATGGGCTGGGAAAAACTGCGCCGCCAGCGCTACGCCCGTCAGCAAGAACTCGGACTCATCGATCCCCAGTGGGAGCTTTCCCCACCCACCGAGGGCATCCCCACCTGGGACTCGCTCGACGAGAAAAAGCAGGATGAAATGGACCTCAAAATGGCGATCTACGCCGCCATGGTCGATCGGCTGGATCAAAACGTCGGCAAACTGGTGAGCTACCTCAAAGCCTCCGGCCGTTACGACAACACGCTGATTCTTTTTCTCTCCGACAACGGTGCCTGCCAGGAGGGCGGCGAACTGGGGCGCGGTGAGTTTTTCGATGTGGAAAAGCGCAACCTGGAGGACTCCAACAGCTATGGGGAAGCCTGGGCCAATGCTGGCAGCACCCCCTTCCGCCTCTACAAACACTTCGCTCATGAAGGTGGCACCGCCACGCCCTTCTTCATGCACTGGCCTGCCCACATCGCCGCCCGCGCCGATTGGTACCCCAGTCCCGCTCAGCTCATCGACATCATGCCCACCCTCATCGACGTGGCCGGCGGCAGCTATCCCACCGAGCTGGATGGCAAAATGATCCTCCCCATCGACGGCATCTCCCTGCGTCCCGCCTTCTCCGGCCAGCCGCTGCAGCGCGGCGCACCCCTCTTCATCGAGCATGAGACCAACGCCTTCGTTCGCGATGGAGATTGGAAACTCGTAGGTCGCGAAGTGGCCGAACCCAACGGCGTGGACCCCAGCCATTGGGAGCTTTACAACCTGAAAACGGATCGCACCGAGCTGCACAACCTCGCCGCCGAGATGCCCGAAAAGGTCGCGTCCATGTCCGCCCAATGGGACACCTGGGCGCAGCGCGTGCACGTCTATCCCAAAACCAATGGCGAAAAAGCCGCCGCCGGTGAACCCCAGGCAGATCCCCATCCGCCGCAGATCAAAGGCCGCGCCTTCACCGTGCGCGCCACCGTCCGTGGCAAGGACCTGAAAGGCACCGTCCTCTCCCAGGGCGGCGTCCGCTTCGGCTGGTCCCTCCACTTTCAGCAGGGGCGGCCCACCTTCACCCTGCGGGATGCTGGCAAGCTCACCGAGATCGCCTCCCCACGCCCCTTCTCCGGCAAAGTCGAACTCGAAGCCCGGCTCGATGCCGACACCATGAGCCTGCGCGTCAATGGCCAGGAAGTTGCCCGCCGCAAGTCGCCCGGTCTGCTCAGCGATCAACCCGGCCTCGGCAAATACACCGGCCTCGACTTCCGCGATCCCGTGGGCAACTACACCGCGCCCAATCCCTTCAGTGGCCGCGTGCTCGAAGAGTCCGTCGAAGTCGTCATTCCCAAAGTCACCATGCGCACCCGCTGGGGTCGGCAGGTCACCCCGGAAAACGCCTGGCGCGCCTATCCCCGCCCGCAGTTTGAACGTCCTGAGTGGATCAATCTCAACGGCCCCTGGGACTACGCCGTCACCCCCGGCAGCGCCTCCGCAGCTCCCGCCTCCTGGCAGGGGAAAATCCTCGTCCCCTTTGCCATCGAGTCCCCCCTCTCCGGTGTGGAGCGTCGCATCACCCCGGATGACGCCCTCTGGTACCAGCGCGCCTTTGACGTGACCCCCCAGCCCGGCCACCGCCTCCAGCTCAACTTCGAAGCCGTCGATTACGCCTGCACCGTCTGGGTCAATGACCAGCAAGTCGGCACCCACACGGGCGGAAATTTGCCCTTTTCTTTCGACATCACCGCCGCCGCCCGCCCCGGCACCAACACCCTGCGGCTCCGTGTCACCGACGCCACCGACACCGCTTACCAGCTCCACGGCAAGCAAGTGCTCAATCCCGGGGGCATCTGGTACACCCCCGTCTCCGGCATTTGGCAAACCGTCTGGCTGGAGCAGGTGCCCGATGCCCACCTCGCCGCCGTCAAAATCACGCCGAAGATGGATGGCACCGTCACCCTGCAGTTTAAAAAAAAAAGGCCCCGCTGCGGCCCAGACCGTCGTCAACGCCGCCCTGCGCAAGGATGGCCAGCTCATCGCCGAAGGTGGTGGCCTCGATGAACTCGTTTTGAAAGTGGAAAACCCGCAGCTTTGGTCGCCAGACTCCCCCACCCTCTACGACCTCGAACTCACCACCGGCAGCGACGTCGTCCACTCCTACGTCGGCCTCCGCGAGACCGGCATCCGAGCCGACTCCCAGGGCCATCTCCGCCTCACGCTCAACGGCGAGTTCATCTTCCACTGGGGCACGCTCGACCAAGGCTGGTGGCCCGACGGCCTCCTCACCCCACCCTCTGAGGACGCCATGCTCTCCGACATCGCCTTCCTCAAAGCCGCCGGGTTCAATCTCATCCGCAAACACATCAAGGTCGAACCCCGCCGCTACTACTACGACTGCGACCGCCTCGGCATGATGCTCTGGCAGGATCAAGTCAGCTCCGGTGGACGCCAGCGCGGAGGCGACGCACCCAGCCCCCAATGGACCCGCCTCCAGCCCGATCCCGAAGAAGCCACTTGGCCCCAAGCTGCCCACGATCAGTATCTCACCGAGCTGAAAACCATGATCGACACCCTCTACAATCACCCCAGCATCGTCCAGTGGGTGCCCTTCAACGAAGCCTGGGGTCAGCATCGCAGCGTCGAAGTCGCCAACTGGATCATCGCCTACGATCCCACCCGCCAGGTCAACGTCGCCAGCGGCGGCAACTGGCATCCCGCCGGTCACATCGTCGATGAACACCGCTATCCACACCCCGGCTTCCCCTTCGAACTCGGTGACAACGGCCGCTTCGACGGCTTCGTCAAAATCGTCGGCGAGTTCGGCGGTCACGGCTTCCCCGTCGAAGGCCATCTCTGGGATGCCCGCGCTCGCAACTGGGGCTACGGCGGCCTGCCCAAAGACAAAGCCGAGTGGCTGGAGCGCTACAAAGAAAGCCTGCGCCTCCTCGCCGAACTCAAAGCCCAAGGCATCGCCGGCGGCATCTACACTCAAACCACCGACGTCGAAGGCGAAATCAACGGCCTCATCACCTACGACCGCGACGTCCAAAAGCTCCCCCCAGAGACCCTCAAAGAAATCGCCCAACCGCTCTTCAAATAAACCATCGACCAGCGCGACACGAATCTCGCCGCTGCGAACGCATGGGGTGGAAGCAGCAGTGGCGGTTTTTTGGCTGGACCTGCGTGGGGTGCAAGACGTCAGTGGGCGATTCGTTTCGCCTGCCATGCGCCACCTGCACCTCCTTCCTCTCCTGCTCACCACCTCCAGTCTGGCGGCCGATCCGCCCGCTGCCGATCCCTATCCGCCGGTGGAGCAAGTGGCGGAGGCGATCCATCGAGCAGCCGCGTTTTATCGCAGCAATTTGAGTTTCGCGGGCGGCTACGCGGTGCGCTGGAAGCGGGATCTGAGCCAGGTTTTCACGTCCGATGTCTCCGGCACTTCCGTCATTTCGATCGAGAGTCCTGGCACACCGCATATTGGCATGGCCTACGTGCGAGCCTATCGCGTCACGGGTGACGCGCTCTACCTGCAGGGCGCGCGCGAGGTGGCGCAGGTGCTGCGGTGGACGCAGCTGTCCTCAGGCGGCTGGGAGACCTATCATGACTTCAGCCTGCCCTGGGCGCGGAAGCAGCACTATCGGCGAGACCTGCTGGCGGGCGATGCGGAGCCCGGCAACCGCTTTAGCCGCACCTCGCTCGACGACGGCAAGACCCAAGGCGCGCTGCTGTTTCTGCTAGAGTTCATGAGCCTGCCAGAGTGCCAGGAGGATGGCCCCACGAGGGAGGCTCTCCAGTTTGCGCTGGACGCCCTACTCGCCGCTCAGGCTCCCAACGGCGGATTTCCACAGCAGTTCAGTGGCCCAGCGGATGCCAAGGCGGCGGTGATCGCTCCCACCTTGCCGAAGGACTGGCCGCATACCTGGCCGGCGGTGGATTACACGAGCTTTTACACCATCAATGATGGCAACCTGCGCAGTTTAGGCCGCGTCTTGCAGCGGGCGCATCAGCTCACCGGCGAGGCCCGCTACTTGGAGGCTTTGAAGCGTCTCGGTGACTTTTTGATTCTGGCTCAATGCCCCGATCCTCAGCCGGGCTGGGCGCAGCAATACAACGCTGAGATGCAGCCCGTCTGGGCGCGCAAATTTGAACCCCCAGCCATCAGCTCCGCTGAAACCCTCAGCGCGCTGGAGACGCTCAACGACATCTGGCTGGTCACCGGAGAGGAAAAATATCGTGCCCCCTTTGCCAAAGCGCTGGAGTGGCTGGAAGGCCGTCGCCTGCCAGATGGCCAATACGCGCGCTTCTATGAGCTGCACACCAACCAGCCTCTCTACTTCGTCAAAGACAGTTACGAGCTGACTTACGACGACTCCAACATGCCCACCCATTACGGTTTCAAACTCGATGACCTGCAGGAAGACATCGACAAATTCAAGGAGCGCCAGCAGCTGAGCCGCGAGGAGCAGTTGAAAAAGTTGCAGGATCCCGCCACGCCCCGGGAATGGCTCTCAAAGGCCAAAGGAGCTGCCAAAAAAACCGTCACGGCACTGAAAAATCAGAACAAAGAAGGGGTCTGGACCGACGACAACGAGTACGATGCGCGCGCCTTCCTCAAGCACGTCAACGCGATGATTCAATACCTCGAAGCCGCCCAAAAATCAGGCGATCTGTTCGACCGTTTCAAAGCGGGAGAGAAACTCTAGTTCGCCTCCGCGATCGGCACCAGATCCAGCGGCTCATCGTGATCGAGAAAAGCCACCGCAGGAGTCAGCAGCGCCTCGCGGGTGGTCGCTCGACGGACGGGGTGGAGAAAGGCCTCTCCGTCTGGCAGGCCCGCGCCAATGAAGTTCATGAATTTTTTCACCCGATGCACGCGGTCGATTTCAGCGAAGTGATCGTGCGTCATCGCGTCATATAAGGCGTGCAGGTAGGCCAGCACGTCTCGGCCCGTCGGTCGCGGGGCCGACCCGCCACGGAAGGTCTGGCGGATCTGCTCAAACAACCAGGGATTGCGGATGGCGCTGCGCCCCAGCATGAATCCGCGCACCCCGGTCCGGGCCGCCACCTGCTGGGCGATCTCGGCAGAGTCGATGCTGCCATTGGCCAGCACGGGACAGGGCAAGGTCTGCACCGCGCGGGCGATCTGATCGTAGTGGACCGCCGAGCGATACATCTCCCGCACCGTGCGCCCGTGGATGGTGACGAGATCGAGTTCATGCCGAGCCAGCACCTCCAGGATGGCTGGGAACTCCGCCGTGTTTTCGACGCCAACGCGCGTCTTGACCGTGAAAGGCACCTCGGTGATCGCCTGCCGCAATGCCCCGAGGATGCGATCCACCCGAGGCAGATCCCGCAGCAGGCCCCCTCCCGCGCACTTGTTGAAGACGCGGGGTGCTGGACAGCCGAGGTTCAAGTCGATGGCCGCGACCGGCAGCCGCTGCAGCTCCGCGATGGTGCGGCACATGGCATCAATGTCGTTGCCGATCATCTGCGCCACCGTCGGTTTGTCGGTGGGATTTTCCGTGAAACACCGCACCAGATCGCGGTCGAGCGTGGAGTCCTTGGTGACCCGAAAGTACTCGATGAAGCAAACGTCCGCGCCTCCGTAGTGACGTTGCAAGCGGATGAAATCCCAGTCCGTGATCGCCTGCATGGGGGCCAGCGCCAGCAGCGGCTCCTCCCGCTGCAACTGGGCGCGGAAGATGGCTGCGGGTTCGCTGCAAGGAGAGGCGTCTGTCATTGAGAGCACAACTTTCCAGCTCGTACGGCTCAATCAAGACGGATCCGGACGCTCCCCATTCGCTAGGGGCGCGGCTTGCATTACAGAAAGTTGAAATTGTACGCCACCATCCCCACGATGCCGCCGGTGAATGCCACGAGCCCAATCCCTTTTCCAATGGCCGACCATCGAGCGAGCGACTCTGACAGACCCCAGAAGTAGTGAAAATGGAGGAAGACGCAGAGGCCGAGGTAGCCCACCCCCATGCTCACTGCCGCAGGGCCATTCAGCTCCGCATTGCCGCTCTGGCCGAAAACGATGGATTTCTCCCGAACGATGCTCGCCCATCCGCCCAAGCCGAAAAGAGCGGGGATGACAACACCGGCCAGCCATTTTTTCCACGGTCCTCCCGAGGGGGAATAGGACCAATCCTCAATGGAATCGTAGGAATCTCGACCGAGATGGGGGTTGAGCTTCGACATCGACCCAAGATCCCTTGAGAGACGACAAAAGTCAACCAAACCGCAACCGCAGCCTGCCGGTGCAAAGCAGACTATGTTGCAGCAACACAGTTGGCTTTGCCTGATTTTCCAAGGATTTCGGGTTCGGAAAGTTGCAAACTGGGGCGGGGGGCGACCGAGTTTCGGCAGGGTGGCGCGCCCTTGCGATTGCTGGCTGAAGCAATCCTGCGGAGGGGGTCGGATTTCCGCGTCCTCCCCGGCGGAAGGGGAAGCCTGCTCCAGCGGGAAAAAAAATGGCAGGCCCTTCGAGAGGACCTGCCATCAAAAAATCGAATCGGGCGAAACCGCTGTTACTGGCCCACCGGGGCGGGCGCGGCCTTGGCGTCAGCCTTGGCGTCAGCCTTGGCGTCAGCCTTGGGTGCTGCTTTAGGAGCGTCCGTTTTGGGTGCTGCTTTAGCGTCAGCCTTGGGAGCTGCCTTCGCGTCTGCCTTCGGAGCGTCTGCTTTAGGAGCTGCCTTCGCGTCCGCCTTGGGAGCTGCCTTCGCGTCGGCCTTGGCGTCCGCCTTGGGAGCATCGGCTTTCGGAGCTGCCTTCGCGTCGGCCTTGGGAGCGTCGGCTTTCGGCGCTGCCTTTGCGTCCGCCTTGGGAGCGTCAGCTTTCGGCGCTGCCTTTGCATCGGCTTTGGCGTCAGCCTTGGGAGCTGCTTTAGCGTCTGCCTTGGGCGCTGCCTTGGCGTCAGCCTTCGCATCCCCTTCCGCAGCGGTCGGTTCGGTGGCGGCTTCTTCGGTGATCTCCATCCCACCCGTCAAATCAGGGTTTTTGGTGCGTTCGTTGCGGGCCGTCAAGACAGCGAGGATGGTGGTCAAAATGAACAGGGCAACGGCCAGATAGACGGTGAACTTTTGCAGCACGTTGGTGGTTTGGGCACCAAACATTTGGCTGGTCATGTCTCCGCCGAAGGCTGCGCCAAGACCTTCCTGCTTGGGACGTTGCATCATCACGACGAGGATGAGCAGCAGGGAGATGATGACGACGATGATCGTCAAAATGGTGATCAAGATATCCATAGAGGGGCGGCGAATATGTACCCGCCCCCCGTTTTGGCAAGGGGTTTCGGCCCAGCCAGCGCGCTAGATTTTGGGGTTTTGGCGAAAATGAGACTTTCTGGAAAGGTGGGAATGGGGCGGTCCGTGAGATCGCCTGAAATCCAGAGTCGGCGGCAAGGGTGCCGTATCGGCAGCGTTTCAAGCGGTCATGCGTGCGTTCTGTTGTTTTCTGGTCGGACTGGTGTTTTTGAGTGGTGGCCCGATGCAGGCTGCCTCGGCGGAGCGGCCCAATGTGGTCTTCATTTTGAGCGATGACCTGGGCTGGGGTTCGGTGGGCTGCTACGGGGCGGACCCGGATTTGATCTCGACGCCGAACATTGATCGCCTGGCGCGTGAGGGTCGGCGATTTACCGATGCCAATACGACGTCTTCGGTGTGCTCTCCCACGCGCTACGCGGTGCTCACGGGGCGGTACTGCTGGCGCACACCGCTGCAAAGTGAGGTGCTCGGGACCACGTCTCCGCTGCACATTGAAACGGATCGACTGACGATGGCGTCCATGCTGAAGAAGCTGGGTTACACCACCGCCGCG
Source organism: Verrucomicrobiales bacterium (assembly GCA_020439875.1). Classification (GTDB taxonomy): domain Bacteria; phylum Verrucomicrobiota; class Verrucomicrobiia; order Verrucomicrobiales; family Verrucomicrobiaceae; genus JAGRPD01. Next base: position 6,371 of record JAGRPD010000139.1, on the reverse strand, counting down.
GTGGGGAAGTGGCACCTGGGCTACGGTTCGGCGTCGGTGACGGATTACACTCAGGAGCTGAAGCCGGGGCCGCTGGAGATCGGCTTTGATTATCATTTTGGTGTGCCGGCCAATCACGGCGATGTAGCGGGCGTGTATGTGGAGGATCATTGGGTGTACGGCCTGGATAAGGCCAGCCCGTCCGAACCTTCGCAGCCGTACCTGACGATGAAGGAACGCAAGGCGGGTGTGGGGCCACGAGGACCGTCGGCGATTCCGCTGAACGCGCCCCGTCGTGTCGATGAGGAGGTCATGGCCGTGACTTCGCAAAAGGCGGCGGATTGGATTCGGCGGCAGCCTTCGGAGAAGCCGTTCTTTTTGTACTTCACCCCAGTGGCGGTGCACAATCCGATCACGCCGTCCAAGGAGTCAACGGGTCAAAGCAAAGCGGGACCCTACGGTGACTTCATTCATGATCTGGACCTGGGGGTCGGCACGATCCTGAAGGCGCTGGAAGAAAAGGGCTGTCTGGACGAAACGCTGATCGTTTTTTCCAGCGACAATGGCGGCGTGAATCGTCCAACGGGGGAAAGCGAACAGAATCAGGCGCGGGATGCTGGGTTGAAGCCGGTGGGACCGTTTCGCGGTGGCAAACACAACGTGTGGGAGGGCGGTTTCCGGGTGCCCTACATCGTGCGTTGGCCAGGGCATGTACCTGCGGGGACGGTGTGTGAGGAGACGGTGAGCCTGGTGGATTCGGTGGCCAGTCTCGCCGCGATCGTCGGCGTGGAATTGCCGCCGGTGGAGGTAGGTGCCGAGGATAGCGTTGATGTGTCGGCGGCCTGGCTGGGCAAAGACTACGAAAAGCCGCTGAGGCGAGATGTGATCGTGCACAGTGCGGACGGAAATTTCGCCATTCGCAAAGGACCGTGGAAGTGGATCGAGGGAGTGCCGGCCTACGATGTGAAGCCGGGTTCGCTCAAATCGCGGGCGGACGAATTCAATCGCATGCTGTTTGATCTGAGCGAGGACATCGCGGAGGCGCACGAGGTGGAGTCCGAGCACCCGGAGGTGGTGACGGAGCTGGAGGCGCTGCTGAATCGCTATCGGGATGGGGGCTACAGCCGGGAGCTGCCCGCTGAGGATGTGAAGCCGAAACCCGACTACGAACCGCTGCCCGCGCTGGTGGGTGAGCCGGTGCTGGAGCTGTCCTTCAACGCCGTGCCGAAAAGACCCTGGCGCGCGGCTCCTGGGCGCTGGACCGCGCAAGATGGAGCGGTGTGGGGAGATCCCGGGCGGGAGCCAGGAGATCGAGCGGGCCTGACGGGTCCCGTCGGCATCACGGATGGCACCATCGAGTACGAATTCAATCTGCCCCGTGGAGCCGCGCGCCACTCTCAGCGCATCGCGGTGGGGGATGGCAAGCACTCGTTTCGGGTGGTGGTATCTGCCGGACGGTTGGAGGTTTCAAAAAATCCCGAACCGGGTCAGGGCCAAGAGGTGGCGCAGCGGTTGATCGATGAACGGGTGCGCCTGCGTCCGGGTGTCTGGCACACGCTGCGGATGCGGTTTCAGGGAGATGAGATTTCCGTCCAGGTGGCGGGCATCGAAGCCAAAGCCAAACATCCCATCTTTGCGGAGCCCAAAAAGGAACTCAACTTCCTCACCTTCGACGGTGTGGTGGGCTTCCGCCATTTGGTGGTGGTGCGGTAGGGGGCGGGGGCGTTTGCGTTGCGAGAGGCCCGATCACGTCTGGAGGTGGGAGCGGGTTTTGAATCCGCTTCGTGGCGGGGCTATCTCGTTTGATTCAGGAGAGCGCTAGTCCCACCACGCTACGTAGATCGCATGTCCATCGGGGATTTCGGGAAGATTCTTTGCTTGAATCATTTCAACCTCAACGGAGTCCGGTTCCAGCGGAGCAAACCACTCGACGACATTTTGCAGTTCCTCTGAGGTAGTCACGAACACTGTTTCGGCGAAGGGCCACATCGTTTCATCGGACTCTTCCACCTCATAGATTCCTACCAGAACGTTGCTCACATTCTCCCTGTCACGAATCGCCTTCAATTGTTCGTAGAAAAACTCCAAGCCAGGATGCTCCAAAAGATTGCATCCGATCGAGCCGAGGTCGTCGTTGCCTTCAAAAAATTCCTCGATCGTAACAAGAGGCACTCCAGATGGATCGGGCGAACCAATCTCTTTAATGTGCTCAATCAGGTCGATGCGTTTTTGTTGATCCATTCTACCAAGGGGGGTGAGGCGTTCAGGCTGCAAATGTGTCGTTGAGCCCTCCAGTCTTCAAGATTGAAAAGTTACTGCACGGGATTGATCTGGTGCCGAGCAGTGGGCGGGGGTTTGGTGCTGACATGAGTGTCACTTCTCCGGTTGGCGGTTGGAAGTGCAGCCGTGTGGTTCAGCGTCTGCTGACGGGCTAAATGAGATGGGCGTATTTTTGGCTCCAGTCCTCGGGCAGCCGCATGGGCCTGCCCTGGGGCATCTGCACCAGGGCGAGGGATTGGCGGCAGGTGATGAGAAGTTGCTCATCAGCGGCACGCACCACTTCAAACGCGCACCAAAAGCGCACCCGTTCCACTTTCTCCAAGCGCCCGCGGATGCAGAGTTCGTCGCCCAATTTGGCGGGCTTCCGATAGTCGATCTCGGTGCGGACCACGACGGGGAAAAGCTGCGTCTCGGCCATCTCTCGCAGGGCCATGCCGAGCTGCGCGGCCAGGCGCGTGCGGGCGGTCTCGATCATCCGCAGGTAGGCGATGTTGTGCACCACGCCGCCGCAGTCGGTGTCAAAAAACATGACTTCTTCGCGGGTCTCGATCCGGGGGGTCTCTGGGGCTGCTTCGGGCATGCTCACCTGTTTCATCCGCCAGCTGCCAACGTCAACCCACGGCTGCGGAGGATGGCAGTGGCGTGAACGATGCGAGCTGCGACGGGCGTTTTCAGCCGCCATGAAACGTTGGCTGACTCGCTGCCTCAAATTTGCCTTGGGTCTCGCCCTGGTCTTCGGGCTCATCACCTGCACCACGCCGCTACCTACGCCCAAAGGGGTGACGGTCGCGACGCGCCGGGTTGCGGTGGGGGAGGACTCGATTGCGGTGGATTTTTATCTGCCTGAAAAGCCGCCACCTGGTGGTGCACCGCTGGTGGTGGTGGCGCATGGTTTTTCCCGTGACAAAAGGCACATGCAAGACTGGGGAAATGCCCTGGCCCAGCGGGGCATGATGGCTGCGGTGCTGACGCAGCCGAAATACCTGGGCCACCGGCGCAACAGCCGCGCCATCGCCGCCCTGGCTGAGCTGCGCCCACCGGCCCTGCCTGCGGCCACCAACGGCCAGATCGCCTACATCGGGTACTCGATGGGTGGGCTCACCACGCTGCTGGCCGCCACGGCGGTGCCCCCGGCGGCGTGGGTGGGGCTGGACCCGGTGGAGTTTGGCACGCGCGGTGAAGAGGCGGCCCGCCAGATCTCCGCGCCGGGCCTGGCGCTGCTGGCGGAAAAGGCACCGTTCAATCGCTACGCCAACGGTCTTCCCATGCTGGCGGCCTACGCGGGGCCGATGCAGGTGCGGCGCGTCCGAGGTGCCCAGCATCTCGATCCCGAAAAGCCGGTGGACCTGCTCGGCCAGATTGCTTGCGGTCGCTGGAACGATGCACGGCATGGCGTTTTTGTCCGGCAGGGAGTTGGCTTTTTGGAAGCCGTTTTCAGTGGGAAGGCGGAGCGGATGGCAGCCTGGCGGGTCGCTCTGGATGAGGATGCGGCGCTCAAAACCGTGCCTCTGCCAGCGGCGGGTGGCAGCCGGTAGGCCGAGTTCAGAGAAAACCTCGGCCTCCGAGCAGTGGTGGCGGCACCTGCTTGACCTCGCGGCTTGGGCGCGGCTAATTGGCGGCATGTCTTGCACCATCGGCACCCCGCTTTCCGCCACCGCCACCAAGGTCCTGCTGCTCGGCTCGGGGGAGCTGGGCAAAGAGGTGGCCATCGAGTTGCAACGTCTCGGCGTGGAGGTCATCGCAGCGGATCGCTACGCAAATGCACCGGCGATGCAGGTGGCGCATCGATCCCATGTGCTCTCGATGCTGGATGGCGCGGCCCTGCGGCGGGTGAT
>JAGRPD010000139.1:0-2213 GCA_020439875.1 Verrucomicrobiales bacterium | reverse complement strand
TGCTGGAGCTGGAGGCGGAGGGTTTTCACATCGTGCCGACGGCACGGGCCACGCGACTGACGATGAATCGAGAGGGCATCCGCCGTCTGGCCGCCGAGGAGCTGGCGCTGCCGACGAGTCCGTATCGTTTTGCCGCCACGGAGGAGGAATACCACGCCGCCATCGAGGCCATCGGCCTGCCCTGTGTGGTGAAGCCCATCATGAGTAGCTCCGGCAAGGGGCAGAGCACGGTGAAGACGGCGGAGGACGTCGCACCCGCCTGGGAGTACGCGCAGGCCGGGGGTCGCGCAGGAGCGGGCAAGGTCATCGTGGAAGGGTTTGTGGATTTTGACTATGAAATCACGATGCTCACAGTGCGGCATGCGGGGGGCACCTCGTTTTGTGCGCCGGTGGGCCACATCCAGGTGAAGGGAGACTACCGGGAGTCCTGGCAGCCGCATCCCATGACGGAGGCAGCTCTGGCCGAGGCGGAGCGGGTGGCGGCCGCCATCACGGGCGCGCTGGGCGGACACGGGTTGTTTGGGGTGGAGCTGTTTGTGAAGGGAGACGCCGTCATCTTCAGCGAGGTGTCACCGCGGCCGCATGACACCGGCCTGGTCACGCTGATTTCCCAAGATCTGTCAGAGTTTGCGCTGCACGCGCGCGCCATCTTGGGTCTGCCCATTCCCAACATCCGCCAGCATGGACCGTCGGCCTCCTGCGCGGTGCTGGTGGAGGGCGAGTCCGATCAGGTGCGCTTTGGCCGTCTGGAGGCGGTGCTGAGCCAGCCAGACACGCAGCTCAGATTGTTTGGCAAACCGGCCGTCAGCGGCAGCCGACGCATGGCCGTCACCCTGGCGCGCGGCGCGGATGTGGACGCAGCGCGGGCGACCGCGCGGCAGGCGGCAGCGGCGCTGGAGGTGCAGCTGTAGGTCCGATCCGCTCGGCGATTACGGAGCCGGTTTGTGGGCGGAGTCAGGCAGCTTTTGGTGCAGCGCCTCTTCAAAGCCGCGAATGCAGGCCTCCGACATGTACTCGGACTTGGCGTCGTGCTGCATGAGGCTGTCGGGATAGGCACGGGCCGAGGTGGGATCCGTGGGGCGCGGCACACCGAGGGAGAAGCCGATGCCGCACAGGCACTGCTTGTAGAGGCGGCTGACCAGGCGCTCTCTGCGAGTGGGTTCCTGATTAAAATCTGCCGTGAAACGAGCCGACGACACCAGGCACACACGGCGCGAAGTGGCAGCCGTGCCGAATAAAAAGTTCGACTGCTCAGAATAGAGATCGCATTCCGTGAAAAGAACCAGGATGCCCGCCCCGAGGTCGAGTTTTTCCCGCATCAGTTTCGTGTAGAGGTCTTGCATGAACGGACTCGCATCCCATTGGGGCAGGCGGTTGGACCAAAAATCGCGGCCCTTGATGAGATCGGCGACGAGATTCGGCTCTTTGTGGCGGAGCTGAGCGATGGTGCTCCCGAGCAGCCGTTCGGGATCCACCTCATCTGGGCTGCGTGCTCCAAAGGGCCGGAGGATGGCGCGGCCATCGGGAGAGTCCCAGTTCAGCTGGGGGATGATGTGACGGCGCATCCAATGGTGGAGGTTGTTGCGATTGGAGGGAGGTGGAGACATCACGGTGTCATCGACGCAAACCTTGAGACCGAGGTTTTTTTCGAGCTTTTGAGCCAGATCTCTCAGCACGATGTTTTGCACCGTGCCCACCCGCACCACCAGGATGAAGGGCTCCTCGTTGCGGCCGTCCCAGGCGGTCCAGGGTTGGACCTTAGGGAGGTCGAGAGCTTTTGCAGCGGCATTGTACCAGGTGTCTTCTTCGGCGTTGTCCAGCACCACGCGAGCGGCAGCGTCGGCCTCATCGGGATGGCCGAGCTTGCGCTGCATGAGGCTGAACCAAAGCTGAGCCTCGGGATTCCAAGGGTCCAGCTGCAAAGCAGCCCGCATGTAGTCAGCGGCGGTTGAGGTATCGCCGCTGGCCTCGAGGGCTTTGGCGGCCTCCACCACCTGCCAGGCGCGCTTGGCAGCGGCGACGTTGTCCCTGCGGGCCAGGTCCAGCACCTCTTTGGCATTGGCCATGAGGCCCTGCAAAGACGCCTCCGCTGCGTCGAGTGCCGGGGCTGAGATGAGCAGCCAAACGGTGAAAAGCTTACCGAGGGTTTGCAGTCGATTCATCCCCGGAGCTTGGCGGTTCGACCGAGGATCCGTCAAGCATCGACTGCGGAC
>JAGRPD010000138.1 GCA_020439875.1 Verrucomicrobiales bacterium | reverse complement strand
GGGCTTCGACGGAGGCCTTGATGAAAAAGGACATGAAGCCGAGTTTGACGCCGTGTTTGGCGACAAAACCTTCCTGCAGGCTTTTGCGCAGGCCCATGATGGCGCTCATGTCCACCTCGTTGAAGGTGGTGAGGATGGCGGCGGTCTGCTGGGCGTTGACGAGATGATCGGCGATTTTGCGGCGTAGGGGGGACATCTTGCGCCGGGTCTCGCGGCCTTCCGGACGCGGTGCGGGCGCGGGTTTGGGGGGAGCGGGTGGAGGCGGCGCAGAGGCGGCTGGGGCTGGGGTCGCTGCAGCGGGTGCTTCCGGTGTGGGGGCAGGGGCGGCCTGAGGTGGCTCGGGCGACGGTGTGGGGGCCGCTGCGGCAGGGGCGACGGATTCGTCGATGCTGCCGATGACATCGCCGATGGCCACGTCTTCACCTTCGTTTTTCAAGATGGTGAGGCTGCCGGAGACTTCGGCGGTGATTTCCTGGGCGACCTTGTCGGTTTCGAGTTCGAGGAGGACGTCACCCTGGCGGACGGTGTCACCGGTTTTGAACTTCCAAGCGGCGATTTGACCTCCGGTGATGGATTCTCCGAGTGCGGGGATTTTGATGTCGGTCGGCATGATGAAGGAGGGAAAGAGGGGAGGTGTGGGGGATCAAACTTCGAAGGCGTCTTCGACGAGTTTGGCTTGCTCGTGCAGGTGGATGGCTTTGGAGCCGACGGAGGGGCTGGCGCTGCGCTCGCGGCCGGCGTAGCGGACGGGGTGGTGGCTGATCTCCTGCAGGCGACGGGAGATGTAGGACCAGGAGCCCATGTTGCGGGGTTCTTCCTGGCACCAGACGAGTTTGGTGCGGGCGCGGGGGTAGCGGGCGACGATCTCTTTGAGGCGATCCCAATGGAAGGGGTAGAGCTGCTCGATGCGGATGATGGCGGCGGTTTTGATGCCTTGTTCCTCGCGGAATTTGATGAGGTCGTAGTACACTTTGCCGGAGCAGAGGATGAGGCGGGTGACTTTTTCTGGCGGGACGGAGAGAAGGGCATCATCGAGCACCTCCTGGAAGCAGGTGTCCCCGGCGAGGTCGTCGAGGGAGGAGACGCAGAGGGGGTGACGCAGCAGGCTTTTCGGCGTCATGATGATGAGCGGCTTGCGAGCCTCTCGTTTGAGCTGGCGGCGGAGGGCGTGGAAGTATTGGGCGGGGGTGGTGAGGTTGCAGACGTGCATGTTGCCCTCGGCACTGAGCTGGAGGAAGCGCTCGAGGCGGGCGCTGGAGTGCTCGGGGCCCTGGCCTTCATAACCGTGAGGCAGGAGCATGACGAGGTGGCTGGGCTGCATCCACTTGCTCTCGGCGCTGGCGATGAATTGATCGATGATGACTTGGGCTCCGTTGACGAAATCTCCAAACTGCGCCTCCCAGCAGATCAGGACGTTGGGGGCGAGGAGGGAGTAGCCGTAGTCAAAGCCGAGCACGGCGGCCTCGGAGAGGAGGCTGTTATAAACGCAGAAGAGACCTTGATCGGGCGAGATGTTTTGCAGGGGGATGTGGCGTTCGCGGGTCTCGGTGTCGTAGAGCACGGAGTGGCGCTGAGAAAAGGTGCCGCGGCGGCAATCTTGGCCGGAGAGGCGGACGCCGTGATTTTCCTGCAGCAGGGAGCCGAAGGAGAGCGCCTCAGCGTGAGCCCAGTCGATGCCTTTGCCGGAGTCGATGGCCTTGCGGCGCGCGGCGAGGAAGCGGCGCTCAATGGTGGGGTGAAGGTGGAAACCCTCGGGGACGGTGAGCAGCTTGTGACCGATCTCCACGAGGGTGTCGCGGGACACGCCGGTGGGGATGGGCTCGTAGCAATAGTCCTGCTGCGGGGTGGCCATGGAGCCCTCGTAGGGATTGCCGCCGGAGGATTTTTCTTTTTCCTCAAGCAGGCGAATGCCGTCCTCCAGCTCATCGATGAGTTCCTGCTCCAGGGCGTCGGCATCGGCCGTGGTGATGGCTCCCGCGTCGATCATGCGCTGGCGCTGCAGGGCGGCGGTGCTGGGGTGGTGAGAAATGGAGCGCGCCATGTTGGGCTGAGTGAAGGCGGGCTCGTCGGTCTCGTTGTGGCCGTAGCGGCGGTAGCTGACGATGTCGATGAAGACATCGCGCTTGAAGGTTTGGCGAAATTCGAAGGCGAGCTGCATGGCGCGGGCGACCTCAATGGGGCGGTCTCCGTTGACATGGAAGACGGGGGCTTCGATCATTTTGGCCACGTCGGTGCAGTAGTCGGAGGAGCGGGCGTCGGCGGGCAGGGTGGTGAAGCCGATCTGGTTGTTCACCACGATGTGCAGGGTGCCGCCGGTGCGGTAGCCGGGCAGTTGAGAAAGGTTCAGTACCTCGGCGACGACGCCTTGACCGGCGACGGCGGCGTCTCCGTGGATGAGGACGGGGATGACCTGGCGGCGGTCGGTGGTGTCCTCCAGCGCGCGCTGACGGGCGCGGGCTTTGCCTTCGACGACGGGGTTGACGGCTTCGAGGTGGCTGGGGTTGGCAGCCAGCATGACGCCGACTTCGGCTCCCGAGGCGGTCGTGCGCACGGTTTCAAAACCGAGGTGGTATTTCACATCCCCATCGCCGGCGACCATGTTGGGGACGTAGTTTTCGGAGAACTCGTAAAACAGGACGTCGAGCGGTTTGCGGAGGAAATTGCAGAGCACGCTGAGGCGGCCACGGTGGGCCATTCCCATAACGATCTCACGGCCACCGAGGGCGGGCAGGGCCTCGAGCAGGGATTCGAGGGCGACGAGTAGGGACTCGCTGCCTTCGACCGAGAAGCGTTTTTGACCGACGAAACGGCGGTGGAGGAAGCGCTCGAAGGTTTCGGCTTCGAGCAACCAACGCAGGGCATCTTTTTGCTCAGCGGGGCTGGCGGGGGCTTCGTCGAGACGGGCTTCGATGCGGTCTTGCAGCCACTGGCGGACATCCGGCTGGTGGATGTGCATGAATTCGAAACCGGTCCACTCGCAATAAATGTGGCGCAGCTCGGCCAGCATCTCGCGCAGGGAGGTAGGCTGGCCATCGCGGAACATGGCGGTTTGCACTTGGCGATCGAGTTCCGCTTCGGTGAAGCCGAGACCTTCGAGGGAGAGGGCGGGCGGGGTGGGTGCGGTATCGCTGAGGGGGTTGAGCCAGGCACCGGTGTGGCCGAGGGAGCGGAAGGCGTGGATGGCGTTGGTGACGCGCATGCGGAAGGCCAGCTCGTCTTCGGTGAGGGCGGAGCTGCCCAGTGCGGGGCGGCTGGCTTGGCGTTTTTTCAGTTCGGTGAGGCCGAGTTCGAAGCCTTCGAAGAACTGATTCCACTCGGAAGAGACGGCGGAGGAGTCTTTTTTCCAGGCCGCGTACTGGGATTCGAGGAGGTCCTGGTTAGCCCGGGACGGAAGGGTGGCGCTCATTCAGATCGGAGGGTGGGGGCGCGGGACTATCGGCAAGGATCGAGGTGCGCGCAACCTTGGGACGGTGAAGAAGTTCCGCTGTTTTGTTGCACCAAGATGGGCGTGAGCGGCAGCAGAAGCCGTCAGGAGGAGCGGGGGCGGCGATTGATGAGAAGGCCGAGCAAGATGCCGCTGAGCAGACCCCAAAAGAGGATGAGATAAAAATTCCTGGGACTGTTGGCGAGACCGCTGTGGACCTCCATGCCGAACAGGCCTGTGATGGCGGTGAGGGGCAGGAAGAGGGCGGCCAGGAGGTTGAGGCGGTGCGCGGTGGCGGCCATGCGCTGGGCGGCCTGCGCCTGCTCTTCGGCCTGGCGGGCGGTGGTGAATTGCAGGCCGAACTGACTGTCTTGCAGCAGCAGTTCGGCGTTGCGCTCCTGCTGTGCGGCGGTGTCGCGGGCGCTGATGACATCGGGGTCATTGCCGCTGAGTTCGCGGGCCTGCTGCAGGGCGCGATGCTGGCCGCGCAGGGTGCGGACGATGGGGCCGAGGTGCTCCAGCAGGGTGTGATATTGACTGGCGGTTTTGGCGGCGATCTCCTGGGCTTCCATCTCGGCGAGCCGATCGGTCATGGTGCGGAGAAAGGCCTCCAGCGTGCGAGCGCTCTGGCCCTTGCCCTCGGTGCTGCGCCACTCTCCGTCGGGCTTTCGCCAAAAGAAGGCCGGTTTCCGGTCGAGATCATCCGGTCCGGGTAGGTGATGCAGCACGAGGAGGAGATGGCCCTGCTCGAAGATGGCGCGCTGCCGTCCGGCATCGCGCCCGAAGCGGCTGCGGATGGCCTCGGGCAATTCCCAAGCTTTGGGATAAGGCGTGGGGATGGGAACGATGGGCCCGTTCATTCCAGCGGGAGGGAGTGGGATCAGTGCATCTCGACCTGGCAGCTGCCGAGTCCGCCGCGGAAGTAGTTGAACTGAACGTTGGGATGATCCGCCAGCAGGGACATGGGCACGGCGGAGTCCGGCAGACGCTTGGAGATCATCAGGGCGGTGAGGCGCTGGCCGAGCGGGTTGTCATGCATGCCAGCCTGCCAAATGGAGACTTTCTCGGCCATCCAGGTTTCTTTGGGACCGACGGTGATGGCTTTTTGAGGGACGAGAGTGACGTTGCCACCTCCCGAGGTGCGGGCGTTTTGAGCGAGGGTGACGGGGTGCAGCTCGACGATCCGGGTGCCGAGTTTGCGATATTCTTCGGGGCTGGGTGGGGCGTCCTTATGCTTGCCTTTGCGGCGCAGTGGATCGTTGAAGGCCCAGTGTTTGATGTCGCCCTGACCGCCCTGCATGACGGCGCAGCGGACACCGGCGGTCCAGCTTTTCACGTACTCGGAAACGTCGGCACGGGGGAAGTGAAGCTGGCTATCGGGCATGACGAGCCGCTTCGGGATGGAGTTGAAGCAGAGGTGGCGGTCGGCTTTTTCAAAGGAGAGCGGATGCTCCATGGTGACCTCTTTGCCGGTGGCTTCATCGTACCACTCGTCCATGCCCCAGAAGTGAGCGCTTTTGAGGGAAATGTTCAGCTCAGTGACGAGTCGGGCCACGAGTGGCAGCTGCTCGGTGGGGCCGATGGGGCCGCAGATGCCCGCAGGATTGTCGTCGGTGGATTGCTGCCAGGCGTGGATGTACTCGAGGGCTTCAGCCAGGTAAAAGTCTTCCAGCGTGTCGTACATGACGACTTTGAAACCGGGACGGGAGAGCTGGCGGAGGTCGCGCTCGGTGAGGCGGGCGGCGTCGTTGATGAGATCGTCGTCGAGGGTGGTGTAATCCCACCAATCGGGGGCGATGTGGCTGAGTTTTCTAGGCATGAGAGGAATGGAGAGGTCGAGTTGAGTCGATGGCGCGTTCAGGGAGTATCCGGTGAAGGGGGGAGGCGGGGCAAGGTAAAATTCAATGAGTTCACAATCGCTCCCCGGTGGTGCGCACGGCGATGAGGACGACGACGGCGAGGGCGATCATGAGCAGGCTGACGGTGACGGCTGAGTCGAGATTGCCGACGGACAGCTCGAGCCAGACGGTGGTGGGCAGGACTTCGGTCTTTTGGCGTGTGGCACCGGCGAAGACGAGGATGGGTCCGAACTCGCCCAGCGATCGAGCCCAGGCGATGCAAAAGGCGGCGACGAGACCGCGGCGGGCGGAGGGCAGGGTGACGTGCCAGAGTGCCTGCAACGGCGTGCAGCCGAGGGTGAGGGCGACCTGTTCAGGCCGGGGGGAGAGATGGTCAAAGGTGCCGCGCAGGGTGCGGATGCTGAAGGCTGCGGCGACGACGAATTGAGCGAGGATGACCCCGGCGACGGTGAAGGTGAAGGGTAGGGTGAGTTGCTCGATCGCTTTGCCGAGGGGGGACTGGAAAAAGATGAGCAGGCAGAGGCCGATGACCATGGGGGGCAGGACGATGGGGATGTCCAGCGCGGCATCCAGCAGGCTCTTGCCGCGGAATTGGGTGCGGGACATGAAGTAGCCGATGGGGATGGCCACGATCACGGAGATGCCAGCGGCGACGGTGCAGGTGATGAGGCTGAGGACGGTGGCGTATTGGATGTCCGCCGAGCCCAGGGCACGCCACCAGACGGCGGGTGGAGCGTAGGCGGCGGTGGCGAGGATGAGGGCCAGCCAAAAGAGGATGTAAAGGGCGCAGATGAGCCCGAGCAGAGCCCAAAAGGGGCGGATGGCGAGACGCGACGGAGGGGCAGCCATTCAACGCTGGGAGGCCTCGGGTTGAAGCCAGGGCGGGAGCTGGATGTCGGCGCTTTTCACCAGCTCGCCCTGGCCGGTCCAGCGGAAGCCACTGTCTTCAAAGGCGTCCGAATGGGCGCGCAGATCGTCGAGCAGGCGCTGGCAGATGAGGCGGTAGGCGGTGTCCTTGCGGATGGCAAAGGGCTGAATGGCGCGGGCTTTGTCAGCGGGCAGGGGGATGAAGTCGAAAAATGGCTTTTGCGGCATGACGTTGACTTCATAGACCACGGCGGCATCGAGGGCTCCGGCGCGCATTTGATTGATGAGAAAATCGGCGGTGGGCACTTGCGCGGCGGCGTTGGCGGTGACGGCGTCCAGCAGATTCATGGAGCGCAAGATGGCGTGGGTCATGTAGCCGATGGTGGATTGCTCAGCATTGCAGAGACCGATGCGCAGTCCGGGACGCCCGAGATCGGCGAGGGTGCGGATGGACTTGGGATTGCCCTTCGGCACGGCGATGCCGATGCGGGTCTCGGTGAGCATGACGGCTTCGGGGAATTGCTCGGCCACGGGCGGGACAAAACAGACGTCGCAGGCGTAATAGACATCGGGAAACTTGGGGTTGCTGCTGCCGCCCATGGTCTTCATGGAGGCGCAGAGGATGCCGCAGCCGTTGAAGACGGTGGTGAGATCCAGACCTTCGCGTTCCGCAAAGGCCTTGACCAGCGGCTCGATGGCGGTGCGATTGACGCCGCCGCTGAAGAGCACGATTTGCGGTACCTTGGCCCAGGAGTCTCCGGGGACAGGGTGGAATCCGGCCTCGGCAAACAGGGGATTGCCGCGCTCGGGAGCGGAGAGGAATCGGGCAAAAGCGAGTGCCGTGGCGGGCTGCTGACAGGCTGAGAGCACGGCGATGCTGGCGGTTTCTTTTTCAGCGGTCAAAGCGGGATCGGTGACAGCTTCCAATTCCTGAAACTGCGGGATGAGGGAGTCCCAAACGATGGCGGCATCCACGGCTCCGAGTCGCAGGTCGGTGGCGATCTCGGTGACGGTGGGTTTCATCACGGCGGCACGAGCGGCAAAGGCGGGCCACTGGTCGCCGAGGGCGCGGCGGGTGATTTTTCCGATGCTGGCAGCTTCGGGATTGGCGCAGGCGAAACGGATGCCTTCGCGGGTGAGATCGGCCAGACCATGGATGGCTTTGGGATTGCCTTTGGCCACGGCGATGACGGGAGTCTGAACGGCGAGTGGGATGCGCTCGCGGGTGAGCTGGCGGTCCGTCGCATCGCGCAGGGAGCCTTCATCGGCTGCGATGAAAAGATCGCCGCGTCCAGCGACCTGGAGCTGGCTGAGCAGCGTGGCGGTGCCGCCAAACTGGAGGTGGACGGGGATGCCCTTCTCTTGCTCAAAGGCCTTCGCTGCCGCCTCGACCGGGACTTTCAATCCCGCCGCGCAAAACACCTGGAGGCCCGACTCGCTGGCGGGGCTGGCGGAGCGGCGCTGCCACATCCAGGTGAGTCCTGCGGCGAGACCGAGGATGAGGAGGAAAAACAGAAGCAACCGGCGGATCATGAGCTTCCGGGGAACGGTTGGGAGGTCAGGAATCCTTCACCGGATCCGCCCCAGAAGGTGGCGGCAGATCGGGCAGCGGTGGGATATCGGGCGGAGGGATGGAGGGCGGTGGTGGAGCTGCGGCGGGTGGTGCTGGCGAAGGATCTTCCAGGGTGAGATCGGGAACCGGCGGGGGCGGTGCAAGCTCCTCCTCAGGCTCGAGGAGAGTGGGGAGGGGGATCGCTGCGGCGGGTTCGGGGCTGTTGAACAGCGGTTGAGGGCGGGCGGAGGTCTTCGCGATGGCAGTGGCCAAAGGCACGCGATCCGTGGGGGCATTGCCCGCAGGCTGCGGAGGAGCGGGGGGCGACTCCGGCGTTGGGGTTTTGGCGCGAGAGCCGCGGCAGACCCAGGCAGATCCTGCGCCGAGCACCAGGGTGAGCGCGGCGGCGAGCACCGCCCAAGAAGCCTCTCGGCGTCCGGGTAAAAAGACGAACGGATCTTTGATCGACGGGTCTCGCTGGATCGAGGAGACGGGTGGCGGAGGGGCGGCCTGGACGCGGACCACGCTGGTCTCGACGCCTTCTTTGGCGGCGGTAGGCGGGGGGGCTTTCGCAGGGGGAGCTGTCCCGGATGAGGAAGGCCCCGCTTTGGATTTGGCTTTCGATTTTGCCTTGGGTTTTGCCTGAGGTTTCGCGGGTGGCTCGACGCTGGTGGCGGGTTGGATTTCTACTTGAGCAGAGGCTGAGGCGGGTGAGGGAGCTGGTTTTTTGATGGTGATTTGCTGCGCAGGCTTGGCGGCGGCGGGAGCTGCGGGATCGGGTTGTGCGGCGGTCTGCTGAGCCATCACGGGATGCGGACCGGCGGGTCTCGGGTGAGCGGCGAGTTTTTCCGCCACCTGCTCGAGTTCGCGCTGCCAATCGAGATCCATCACGACATCCCAGCCGGGGTTTTGGTTTTTGACCTGACAGGAGCAGCGTCCGGTCAGGAACATGCAGGCATCTTCGAGGGTGGGATCGTCGAGCTGGACCAGGGGCAGTGCGGCGAGCACGCGACCACGGCCAAACACGGCTGCGGCGAAGCTGTCGCCCTCAGCGGCCAGCGACTGGCGCGGACCGGCGAGCATCTGGATGAAGGCGGTTTCTTTGGGGTCCTTGCCGTTTACGGTGACGAGGGAAAAGTGAATTTTGAGTTCGGGACCAGGGCCGAGCTGGCTGTCGGGATCGTCCGGATCCTGCGGAGGCAAAGAGACGACTTGTTCGAGGAAGCGCAGCCGTGACTTCAGGTGCTCGATCTGCGGGGTATTGTTTTTTTCGCCACGATCCACCACCACCCAGACCATAGAGGCACCCTGGAGCAGTTGACGGGAGATCTGCTGTCGGGAGGGCGAGGTGAGGATCTGTTCCAGCGTCGTGGCATCCAGCGTGCCCGACCAAAGCACGGGGGGACGGCCATCGGGCAGGAGGAGAGCGGCGGCGCTTCCGGGGGTGTCGGTCTCCCGAATCGTTAAGTTGGCGGTTCCATTGGCGCGCAGGGGGCGCAGCAGCTGGCGGACCTCGGCGGAGGCGGCGGCTTCCGCTTCGAGGTTGAGAATCAACGGATCCGCAGGCC
The DNA here is from genome assembly GCA_020439875.1 of Verrucomicrobiales bacterium. Lineage (GTDB taxonomy): Bacteria > Verrucomicrobiota > Verrucomicrobiia > Verrucomicrobiales > Verrucomicrobiaceae > JAGRPD01. Next base: position 8,514 of record JAGRPD010000138.1, on the reverse strand, counting down.
AGCGATCCAGCGCAAAACGAAACACCGGGATGGTGCAGGCGGCCGCCAGACTGGGGAGGAGGGGCAGGGCGGCGATCAACCAGGGTCGGAGAGAGCGCAGGGAGCGGAACATGATGCCCAAGATACGCGCTGGGAGCCGCCTGTGAAGCACGAGCTTTGAGAAACCTGCCGCTGCCGCCGCCTATTTCTGAGCGGCGGAGAGCGCGGGATCATCGAGTTCGAGACGGTAGAGCAGCTGGTTGTACTCGTAGCGGGGCGTGGGATGGGTGTTGTCCGAAAAAGTGCTGGAGTAGGTGCCATCAAAGTAGATCACACGGCCGTTTTCCTGATCGAAGAACGGATGCTGCACGGGATTGTAGAAGCTGTAGTGAGGGTGGGTGGCCACGCGGACCGCTTTGCGCCAGGGGCCAGTGGGCTCTTCGGCCTCCGCATACCACACCTCGCCCAGCAGAGATACATCGCCTCCCTTTTGCACAAAAATCATGATCCAACGCTGACGGAAGGCGTTCCAGCGGACCGAGCCCGCGTGAGCATCCACGTCGCGTCCTTCGGGAGATTGGATCTGCAGGCGAGCTTCTGCCGCTGGGAGCCGACCTTGGCGGATCAGCTCGCGCTCGTGGGTTTGCGTCATGGGAGGCGCATCTTTGCCCCAGTGCCAGCCGAGATCCTCGCTCCAAGTGTAGGCTTCGTAATTCGTCGGCAGCACCAGGTCATCGGCGCGGGCGGGGGCGCGGACCAGCGGGAAGGGGGTGGCGTAGTGGATCCAAGAGGTGTCCTCGTTGGAAACGGCGACGGCATGGCCATCGGGATGCTGCCAGGTGAATTCCTCACCGAGCTGCACCACGGGTTGAAACCAGCGTGTTTCCTCATCGTACTCGGCCACTCCCTGCTCCACCTGCTGGTCCAGGGCGAGGTAGCGGCCGTAGTGAGCGATGAGGCGTTCCTCGCCCTCGCCATCCTTCACGGAGGTGAGGCCTGCCAGCCAGACGGCCCCTTTTTCCACCGGTGGAAAAAGATGCGCCAAGCCACCTTCGGCATCGGTCAAGTACTCGTAGTGCACGCCGTCCTGAGGGGGTAACCCCGTGGTGCTGGGCGGATCCGACCAGGCTCCTGTACTGCGGAAATGCCCCAGCGGATAGGGCGGCAGCAGCGTATCGCCCCAAAGCCAAAATATCCGCCCTCGGTAAGGAGCCGCCTGCACCGAGTCCTGCCCCATGACGTCGCCATTGAGCAGAGGCCGCGGCAGCGGAGCCTCGCGCCCGAGCAGGCTGCTGTCTCGATAAATGCCCTGCCCGGTGAGGCGGCGCAGGCGTTGCGCGGGCAGTAGGCGCATGATTTTCACCTCCGTCGTCGCTCCCAGAGTGGGCGTCAGCCGCACGCCAGCGTAGCCAAATCCATCCGCCGGAGCGGCGTAGCCGGGGCTGGCGATGCTGAAAAAGACCTCGCGATTCATCAACCCCGGTTCATCAAAAGCAGCCCAGCCCGCGCTGTCGGTCACGAGGCGGATGTGATTCACCGTGGACAGCGTCACCAGCGGCACGCCGCGACCGGTGGCCTCATCGATGATCCGGATGCCAAAAGGCACCTCGCCACGGGCGCAGAGCGTGACCAGCAGGAGCGTGAGCGCCGGCAGCAGAGAGCGAGCTGACAGAGAGGGGCAAACCGAGTCCATTCGGAGGGCGGGGTGGAGAGGCCGCATGGAGCGAGTCTAGCGGCGGGGGTCGCAACTTGGAAAGCGACATTTTTCCATCGCGGCGGTAGCGGCGGCGGGGCGGTTCAGCCCTCGTCTCGGCCCACCCGCCCGCGTCCAGCTTTGATGCCTGAGCGGCGCTTCTTTTCTTTGAGAATTTTTTCCTGAAGGCCGCGCGGACGAGGCCGGGACTGCCGACGTTTCTTTTCCCGCGCATCCTGGGCAGCGAGCCGCTCTTCGCGGCGTTGGGTTTCCAGTTGATCGCACAGTTCGACCCGCGCCCAGTAGCGGTTGGCGCTCTGGGAGCGCTCCTTTTGGCAGCGCACCTCGATGCCGCTGGGTCGATGTCGCAAGGTGACGGTGGACGAGGTCTTGTTGATCTTCTGGCCGCCCGGTCCGGTGCCGCGGATGAAGGATTCCTCCAAATCCTCATCCCGGATTCCCAGCTTTTTCAGGCGCTTGAGCAGCGCCTCATCAAGGGTGACGGCAGCCATGGGTCAAAGATGGGTCGCAGCAAGTCGTCGCGCAAGCTGGCAGTGGCGTCAGGAGGAAGTGCCCGAGGGCTTTTTGAGTTCCGCAAAATGCAGCCGTCCGGCGGAAGTAGGCAGCGTACTGCTGATCACCACCGTCACCGTCTCGCCCAGGTGCGTGGCGGCGTGATTGACCACGATCATGGTGCCATCGGACAGGTATCCGACTGCCTGATCGCGATCTTTGCCCGGGCGCACCAGCGGTAGCGAGAGTTCATCGCCGGGCCGCAAGTGGGGCCTCAGGGCTCCGGCGAGTTCGTTGAAGTTCAGCACCGACACCCCGCGCAGCCGAGCCACCCGGGTGAGGTTTTCGTCGTTGGTCAGCAGGCGGGCATTGAGTTCACGGGCGATGCTCACCAGCTGCGCATCCACATCGGTCTGCGGTGGCTCGGACTGCAGCGGAGCCTCATGCACCACGACCTCGATCTCGGGCAGCTCCCGCAGGGCACGCACCTGCTCCAGGCCGTGGCGACCGCGTTCGGATTTGATCGGATCTCGCGAATCGCATAGCCGCTGCAGCTCCTCCAGCACATGGCGCGGCACGACGAGTGGGCCGGAAAGAAAACCCGTTTTCAAAACTGCCTCCACGCGGCCATCGATGATGACATTTGTATCGAGCAAGACAGGTTCTCCCTCCGAGTGAACGCGGCGAAAGCGCACGTAGGGGATGACCAGGGCAAATTGATCCCGCTCACTGCGCAGCGCGAAGGTGATGCCGAAAAACGCCAGCGTTCCGTAGATGCAGATCTCGATGATTTGCGCCAGCGCCTCGCCCTCCGCGCGAGATTGGATCCACGACAGCTGCAAAATGCCGACCCGGTTGACCAGCCACGCACAGAACAGCCCGATGAGCAGGCCAAAGGTGGCGTGGGAGAACTCGCGGATGGTGAATCGCGCAAAAACGCGATCCAGAGCCAGCAGCATGCCCATGAAGGCCGCTCCGCTGAGGGCACCGACCCAGGCGGGCTCCATCGTGCCCATCGCAATCGTGATGCCCGTGAAAACGGACAGCGCAAAAAACACCGCCCGCACCACGCTGAGGGACCAGGAAGTCGGGCTTTTCATGAGAACAGCGAGGCGCGCGGAGAGATGATGGCGGAAAAACTACTCCGCGTCGCGACCCAGTCCGACCCAACGCAGCGGCGCGGTGGCGGCACGACCCACGCGTCCCAGCATGCCGGGCTGGTCCGCTTCCTCGGAGGCAGCCTCAGCACCTTCCGGTGGTGGCGGCAGTGCGTTCGGATCTTTGCTGGAAAGAATCGTGGCAGATTCGGGAGCTTTTTCCTCGCGCAAATTCATCTGCTGGGAGGCGGAAGCTTGAGGGGCCGATGAAGGAGTCGTCACCCAGCTGTGCGTGGTGGGATCGAAGTGCTCCGTTTGAGTCAGCACAGGCGTGACTTCATTCGTGCCGGACCGCGAGAACAGGCCGCAGGCGGAGAGCAGAAGAGGGAGGGAGAAAACGGGAAGCAAACGCATCATACGTCCCCACCATAAACTCACCCGCCCTCTTCTGACAAGCAGGGAACGAAGGCGAAGCCAGAACGAGGGAGTCGGCAGCGGGTTCAGATCTCGCTCAGTCGAGTCACATCCACGCCTTCAGCGCGGCCAGGTTTTCAGCGTCGTCAAAGAGAGCGCGGATCGGCAGGGTGAGGCCGGGGATGGCTTCGGCGCTGAGGGTGCCGGTGGCGGATTTGACGCGCAGTTCGTAGGCTCCGCCTTCGTCGCCGGGCAGGTACTGCTCCACGGTCTCGGCTTCGGGATCGACGATCCAGTACTCGCGCACCCCATGGGCAGCGTAGTCTTCAAACTTCACGCCGCGGTCGTTGGCTTCGGTGGAGGGTGACAGCACCTCCACGACCAAATCCGGCACGGGAAACTTCATCGTGCCCGGCTCCAGCTCAGCGCTGCGTGCGTTGGAGAAAAACACGATGTCGGGCTCGTAATCGTTGCGCGGGAAGACGCAGAGGCATTTCTCCGCTTTGACCGTGCCGAGCTGGTGCAGGTCCACGAAGATGCTGAGCAACCGCGACAACCGCGAGGTCGCATCCAGATGGCAATTGCGCGCCGGGGAGTGGAGGATGACCTCGCCATCGATGAACTCCGCCTTTTGCTCCGGCGTGAGGTCCTGGTAAAACTGCCGCCGCTGCGAGCGCTCGTCCGCGATCTGCTTGGAGAGCAGATCCACGACTTCCACCAACTGCGGCGAGTGACGCAGCGGCTCAATGAGGGTTTCCAACGGAGTCATGATCGAAGGTCTGCAAGATAGCGGACGGGCGACGGATTGAAACGTCATTTTTGCCCAGCCGCATTTCCTCATGAGATTGGGCTCTGACGAGCCGTTTTTGTCGGATGCTTTTCGACCATCCCGTTTCAACGAGTCGCCGCTCCTTTCTCGCCACGTCCACCGCGTCGCTGATTTGGGGGGCGGTTCCGATTTTGGCGCAGAAATCGGGGAAGAAGTATCGGGTGGCGTTGATTGGATCGGGCTGGTGGGGGATGAATTTGCTGATGGAGGCGCTGCGATCCGGGCGGGCGCAGTGTGTGGCCTTGTGCGATGTGTTTGAGGATGCGCTCGATTTTGGCGCGGATGATGTGGAGGCGGAGAGCGGTGACAAGCCGGCGAAGTTCAAGGACTACCGCGAGATGCTGGAGCAGGTGAAACCCGAGATTTGCATCATCGCCACGCCCGACCACTGGCATGCGCTGCAGACGATTGCCTGCGTGAAGGCGGGCGCGCATGTGCTGGTGGAAAAACCCACGGGCCACACGATCGGCGAGAGCCAGGCGATGGTGCGGGCGGCGCGCGCGGCGGGCACAAAGGTGCAGGTCGGATTGCACCGCCGCATCGGGCCGCATCACGTCGAGGCGATGAAGTTTTTGAAATCGGGCGAGGTGGGAAAGGTCGGCGCGGTGCGATGTTTTGCGCACAGTCGCGGCGGCAAAGAAGAGCCAAAACCGAACGCGCAGCCTCCCAAGGGCATGGACTGGGAGCAGTGGTGCGGGCCGGCACCACTGCGTCCGTTCAATGCGAAGATTCATCCCGGCGGCTGGCGCAATTTTCTCGACTACGCCAACGGCACGATGGGTGACTGGGGCGTGCACTGGCTGGATCAGGTGCTGTGGTGGAGCGGGCAGAAAGGGCCGAAGAAGGTCTTCTGCGCGGGAGGTCGGCCGATCTTTGGCGCGTCGGTGCTCAACGAAAAAGAGCAGACGACGGACTCGCCGGATCATCAAATTGCGACGTTTGAGTTCGACGATTTCACCGCCACCTGGGAGCACCGCAAGTTTGCGGAAAACCACGCGGAGAAGCACAAGATCGGCTGCTACTTTTACGGTGAAAAAGGCACGCTGCACATTGGCTGGCGGGATGGCTGGACGTTTTATCCGGTGGGCAAGGAGGCGACGGTGGGAGCGCATGGCGATCACCAGCTTCAGGACCCCGACGGGCACAACATCGCGCTGCTGTGGGAGAACTTTGTGGAGGCGATCGAGGGCCGGGCGGAACTGGTGGCGGACATCGAGTCGGCGCATCGCTCCTCCTGCCTGCCGATGCTGGGCATGCTGTCGTACAAGCTGGGCCGCAGCGTGGCTTGGGATGCGGAGGCGGAGACGATTCCCGATGATGCCGAGGCGGTGAAGCTGATGCGACGGGACTACCGCGCGGGTTGGGAATACCCGGTGTGATGGGTGGAGGGGGTGGGCGAAGGTGGATTTCTTGCTTGGCAGCCGCCGGTGATGCTCCAAGATGCCGTCGCTCATGGCAGCCCGCCCGTTCCCGCTTTCGATCTCGATCATCTCCTGCAATGAGGAGGTGAACCTGGAGCGGTGCCTGAGGTCGGCGGCGGATCTGGCGCGGGAGATTGTGGTGGTGGATTCGGGATCGACCGACGGCACCTTGCTGGTGGCGGAGCGCTATGGGGCCAAGGTTTTTCACCAAGACTGGTTGGGGCATCGCGATCAAAAAAACGTGGCCTTGAGCCATTGCGGCGAGCCCTGGGTGCTGGCTTTGGACTGTGACGAGGAATTGTCCCCCGAACTGAGGGCCGACATCGAGGCCTTTTTTGACAAAGGTGATTCAGAACGAGCGGACGGAGCCTGGATGCCGCGCAAGGTGTGGTTTTTGGGGCGCTGGATCACCCATGGAGACTGGTATCCGGATCGGAAGCTGCGCTTGTTTCGGCGCGAAAAAGCGCGCTGGGGAGGCAGCTCGGAGCATGATCGGGTGGAGATGGACGGAGTCACGCGGCAGTTCTCGGGGGATTTGCTGCACTATTCGTTTCGCGACATCAGCCATTACATTTCGAAGATCAATGGTTTCGCCGATGTGTTCCTGGAACGGCAGCGGTCGGCGGGGCAATCGTGGTCGGTGGTGGAGACTTTGTTCCGCCCGTGGTGGCGCTTTTTCCGTGCCTACGTGTTGAGGCGCGGTTTTCTGGATGGGTTTCCAGGTTTTTGGATTGCCACGGCGACGGCGTTTTTTGCCTTTGTCCGCTACAGTCGCAAGTATGAGGATGAGGTGAAGGAGGGGCGGCGCGGGTGAAACTGGGGCTCATCTATCATCAGCTGATCCCGGCTGGCGGCATGGAAAAGTACCTGATGGACTTTGCCATCCGGCTGCATGAGGCCGGTCACGAGCTAACTTATCTCACATCGCGAGCCGCGCCGGAGATGGCAGAGAAGCTGCCAGGGCGGATCGTCATGGTGCCGCGACCTTTGGGGGCGACATTTCGACTGTGGCATTTCAATCGGCAGGCGACTCGGTTGGGACCGCGATTGGGGGTGGATCGGACCTTGGGATTTGGGCCGACCTTGGTGCAGGATGCCCAGCGGGCCGGGGGTGGATGCCGCGCGGAGTATGCGGAGTTGCTGCCGTTTTGGAAGCGGTGGCGGATGAAGACGATCTACGATTTGAGGTTGGAGAAACAACTCTACACAGGGGATGCGACACGCTGGTTTGTGACCAATTCCGACCAGGTCTCTCTCCAACTTCAGAGACGCTACCACGCGGCACCGGAGAAGTTTCGGACGATTCACACGGCGGTGGACAGTGAGCTTTTTCAACCGTCGGCGGATCGGCGCGTGGATCGGGAGCGGATTTGCCGAGACATGCACACGGATCCGAACGCGAAGATTCTGTTGTTCGTTTCCTTGAGTCATTCGCGCAAGGGATTGGATGCGCTGTTGGAGGCGCTCAGGCACGCGCCGGAAGCGGTGCTTTGGATCGTCGGCAAGCCGCTGAATCGCGGTTACGTGGACCGCATCGATGCGCTGGGCCTGCGATCGAGGGTGCGCGTGGTGGCGGTGACCAATAGCGTGGTGAAGCTCTATCAAACGGCGGATTGGTTTGTCCATCCGACGCTGTATGATGCCTGCGCCAACACGGTGTTGCAATCGATGGCCAGCGGTCTGCCGGGACTGATCTCGGCAAAGGATGGGTCCATCGATCATGTTCAAGAGGGCGTCAACGGTCGCATCCTTGCCGATCCGAAGAATGCGGAGGAGCTGGGTGAGCTGCTGCATTGGGCGGTGAATCTGGACGAAGACTCGCGGGTGGCGATGGGGCAGGCGGCGAGGCAGAGCATGCTGGGACTGACCTGGGAGCGACACGTGGCGCAGTGGGAAAAGATGCTGGCGGAGTGAGGTGCAGGTTTTTTTCACCGGCGGGTCTCAACCAACCGTTGCAGCAAGTCGGTGTGGCGGACTTTTCCGAGATCGCTGCGAGGAAAGTGCGGTAAGCTGCAAAGCGTCAATGCCGGGAGCGTCGGCTGCTCGGTGTGATAGCGGCGCAGCAGATCGGCGGCGCAGTTCGGGGGTGAATCCGCTTCGAGGACCCAGAGCAGCTCGTGGCCGAGGCGTGCGTGGGGTAGGGCGACGACGGTGCAGGCGGGAAAATCGGGCGGAAGGAGGCGGCGAAGATGGGCCTCCACCTCGTCGAGCGAGACAAACTCTCCTTTGATCTTCACCCTGCGGCCGTGCCGACCCAAAAAGCGCAGGTAGCTGCGGGTGCCGTCTTCGCGCAGGGCGAGGCGATCGGTGGTGAGGAGACCCTGCTGCGGATCCAGTGGTTCCCAGAGCCAAGATGAGCCGTCGGGAATCAACCAGCCGTTGGCGAGCGCGCTGCCGCGAAGGATGGCGCGATCTTCCTCCGCCGGAGTGAGATGCCAGTGTGGCAGGATTTCGAGATCTCCCTCGGGATCGGAGCGGGCAGCGACGACGGTTTGCGCGGCGACTTGGGAGGCGGTCTCCGTCATGCCGTAACTTTGCGTCACCGGCCAACCCAGCTCCAAGGCCCGG
>JAGRPD010000137.1 GCA_020439875.1 Verrucomicrobiales bacterium | reverse complement strand
CGCCCAGGGTTTGGCATCGCCGATGATGACCTCGCAGCCGTAGTGCTGGCGGGCGAGTTCAAGGCGGTGTGCGTCCTGCGGCAGGCCGACGAGGGCGACTTGCGCGCCGCAGAGTCTGGCCATGGCGGCGCAGAGAATGCCGATGGTGCCGGGACCGAGCACGAGGACGCGGTCGCCGGGCTCGATGCGGGCGTTTTTGACGACGGCGTTGTAGGCGACGCAGGTGGGCTCGGTGAGGCAGGCTTGCTCAAAGGGCAGATGATCGGGGACGTGGTGCAAGATGCGGCTGGGCACGCGGACGTACTTCGTCATGGCACCGTTGACGCCGTAACCGAAGCCCTTGCGGGTGTTGTCCAAGTTGTAAAGCCCGCGCCGCGTCATCGGGTTGTCTTTGGAAATGATGGCGGCGGTCTCGGAGACGACGCGGTCACCCTCACTCCAGCCGTCAACATCCGGGCCGACTTCGACGATGGTGCCGCCGAATTCGTGGCCGAGCACGACGGGGTAGTTCACCGGCCAGGAGTGGTCGGCGGTCCACTGGTGCAAATCCGAGCCGCAGACGCCGACGTTGGCGACCTCCAGCAGCACGTCTTCGGAGCCGATGGTGGGTTTTTCGATTTCACGGATTTCGACGGAGCCCTTTTCGGGGGCGAAGTTGACGACGGCAGCGGAACTCATGGGTGGGATACGGGGTGAAGCGGGAGGATTGACGGGTATTTTGAGAGATTCACAAGATTTGTTTCCGGTCCAGGATGGAGCGGAACATTTTCCACCACGCGGAGGCGTGAACCACGGGCGAAAAAAACCTCCAGCCGCGGTGGCGGACTGGAGGCTCGGGATGGTTGATGCCTAAAGAAGGTGCTTTATTTGGCGAGAGCGGGGACCGGGGTGCCGTCATCCTGCAAGTTACCGGTGGCCCAGAGCAGACCGCGAGTCACAAAGTCCAGGTAGCGGGCGTCTTCCACCGTCTCGTTGAAGTGGCCCAGAGTGGTGCTGAAAATGCGGGTCTTGGCGGGGCCGTACTCGTTGGTCCAGGCCACGACGGCCTCGGCCTTCACGGGCTCCTGAGCGGCTTGATTTTTCTTCCCTTTCACGGGCTGCAGCTGCGTGCCGCTGGCCAGAGCTTTGGCTCCGGGGAAAATCTGAACGTTGTTGTAGAGTTCTTCATTGCCGGTGGTCCATTTTTCCATGCCCTGGGTGATCGGGTGATCGGCGGTGAATGAAATATCGATGGGCTCTTTGGGACCGTGGCCGGTGGATTGCACGCCGATCATTTCATACCAGCCTGCGTTGTCGTCTCCCAGTTTGACGGGTTCTTTAAAGTTTCCCCAGCGGTAGCAGTGCATGGCGCAGTGGATGTTGACGGCGGGTTTGCCGTTGCGGTGAGTATCCAAAATCCGTTTCACATAGGCCGCATCGGTGACGTTGGCGGAGCATTCGTCATGCAGAATGACGTCGAAGTCCTTGGCCCAATCGGCGGACTGGTAGATCTCGAAGGTGGCCTCGGTGGTTGTATCGGGATTGTAGGCCACATCCACGGTGGCATGGATCCGACTCTCGATGCCTGTTTTGAGGATCTGCGTTTGCGCGGCGTAATCGTGGCAGCAACCGCCTGCGACCAGCAGAATGCGGAGAGGTTTGGTGGCGGGAGCGTCCGCAGCATGAGACAGCCAAAGCGCGCCGGCCACCGTGGCGAGGAGAAGGGGTGCGAGGAGTTTCTTCATAGAGAGAGTGTCAGCAAAGCGGTGCCGTTCTGCTTTGTCGAGCAGGAAAGCGCGGACTTTGTTCCGCGGAGCGTGGGGGCCGGGACCGCTGAATTCTTGATGCGACTTAGTGCTGGGCGCAGAATTCTTCGAAGCGGTTCATGCCCTCGTTGATCACATCCAGCCCGGTGGCGTAGGAGAAGCGGATGGTGTAATCGGCTCCAAAAGCCTGGCCAGGAACGGCGGCGACTTTTTGTTTGGAGAGCAGTTTCTCGCAGAAGTTGACGGACTTGATGCCCATGGGCTCGATGTCCACCAAGAAGTAGAAGGCACCCTTGGGTTCCACGACGTTGACGTGGCGGATGCCACTGAGGCGGCTCAGCATGTACTGACGGCGAACGTCAAACTCATCCCGCATGTCGGCCACGATCTGCTGGTCCCCTTGCAGCGCGGCGAGGGCACCGTATTGAGCAAAGGTGACCACGTTGGAGGTGGTGTGGCTTTGCAGGACGTCGATGGCTTTGGCGATGTCCCGGGGGGCTGCGGTGTAACCGAGACGCCAGCCGGTCATGGCGTAGGCTTTGGAGAAGCCGTTCACGGTGATGGTGACGTCGGCGATTTCCTTGCTGATGGAGGCGATGCTGACGTGCTGATGCCCATCGTAAACGAGCTTTTCGTAAATCTCGTCGGAGAGAATGACGATCTCCTCAGCCGCAGCGATCTCGCCGATGGCGGCCAGCTCGTCTTTGGAATAGACCGCGCCGGTGGGGTTGCCGGGGGAGTTGATGATGATCATCTTGGTGAGCGGGGACATGGCGTCCTCGAACTCACTGGGGGTCATTTTCCAGCCGTTTTCTTTTTTGGTTTCGACAATGACGGGCACCCCGCCGACCAGACGTACCATCTCGGGGTAACTGGTCCAGTAGGGAGCGGGGATGATGACTTCGTCACCTGGATTCACGGTGGCGAGGATGGCGTTGTAGCAGGAGTGCTTGGCTCCGCAGTTGACGCTGATCTGGGAGGGTTCGTATTGCAGATCGTTGTCGATGAGCAACTTGGCGGCGATGGATTCCCGCAGTTCCAGGATGCCGGCGCTGGCAGTGTAGCGGGTTTTGCCCTCGCTGAGCGCCTGCATGGCGGCCTGGACGATGTGGGCAGGGGTATCAAAATCGGGCTCACCCGCACCGAAGCTGTACACTTCTTCGCCGCGTTTTTTCATGGCTGCGGCTTGCGCGGTGACGGCGAGCGTCATGGATTCGGGCACGGCGGCGACATTGGCGGAGATCAGATCCATGGTGGGCGAGAATGGGGGTAAAAATTGAGGGGGAAGGTATAAAGGAGCGGCCTTCTCAATAGTCAACGACCAATTGGCTTTCCATCTGGCGTGAGGTCGGCGTGGATTGACGCTGGCGGAGTGAGTGTGTCGATGGAGAAGGCGTGGACAGCGAGGGCGTTTGGTGGCAGGTGAAGGGGATGAAGAAACAAACTGTCGTGACGTTGGATTTGGAAGGAGTGCTGGTGCCGGAGATTTGGATCGCGTTTGCGGAGAAGACCGGGATTGAGGGGTTGAAGCGGACGACGCGGGATGAGCCGGACTACGATGTTTTGATGCGGGGGCGGTTGCAGCTGCTCGATCAGCATGGGCTGAAGCTGCCGGATATTCAGGAGGTGATCGGCACGTTGACTCCGCTGGAGGGGGCGCGAGCGTTTCTCGATGAGCTGCGGGCGTTGACGCAGGTGATCATTCTGTCGGACACGTTTGAGGAGTTTGCCCAACCGCTGATGCGGCAATTGGGTTGGCCGACGATTTTTTGCCATCACCTGGAGGTGGAGGCAGGGGGGCGGATCTCCAATTATGCTCTGCGGCAGAGCAATCAAAAGCAGCACGCGGTGAAGGCGCTGAAGGGGCTGAACTATCGGGTGATCGCAGCGGGAGATTCGTTCAACGACACGACGATGCTGGGAGAGGCGGATGCGGGCTTTTTGTTCCACTCACCGGAGTCGATTCAGAAGCAATTTCCGCAGTTCCCGGCGCTGGATCGTTACGAGGATTTGCTGGAGGCGATCCGGCGTCTGCTCTGAGCAGACGTCACTTCTGGTAGATGGGGAGGAAGTGATAGTGGACGGAGAGGCTGAGGAGGGCGAGGGCGGTGGCATAGACGGCACCGGCGCTCTTTTCGTTGCCGTTGCGGGGATACCAGGAGCCGTCGCTGCTTTGAGATTCGACCAAGAGTTTTTCAGTGATCTGGCGAGCGGTGGCGGCGAAGTCCCCACCGCGTTGGAACATGCCCTGGGCGTAGTAGTAGGTGCCGTAGAAGAACCAGGGCTCGGAGATCTCGGGGGCGTGACGCATGAGCCAGCGGGCGGCTCCGAGGACTTCGGGGGCATCGTATTCTCCGGCGACTTGGAGGGAGAGCAGGCCAGCGGAGGTGGTGGAAAATGTCTGGCGGCCGCCGTAGGGCTCGTAGGAGAAGGCGGCGGCGTCTTCGAGCGGCTGCCCGGAGGCGTCGCGTTTGACCTGATAGCTGCGTTTGAGGTAGGCGATGGCGTTTTGAATGGCGTCGGTGGGGACATCGAACCCGGCGTTGCGCGCGGCGCGCAGGGCGAGGAATTGCCAAGCACTGACGGAGATGTCGGAGTCGCTGGACTGCGGTTCGTAACGCCAGCCGCCGCGGTTGGCATCGCTTTTCGCGACGTTTTGAGCACGGAGGATGAGCTGGATGGCGTTGGCGATGCGGTCGTGGAGCAGACGATCCGTCTCGGCGTCTTGCGTTTGGCCGATGATTTCGGTCATCATCAGGGTCATGATGCCGTGGCCATACATGCGCGAGCGATCGGCGCGGCCGAGGTAGCCGGTGTCATCGGGCTCGACGTAATCGAGCACAAAACGCAGGGCTTTGGCAGCGGCTTCGCCCTCGGGGGTGGGATCGCCGGGTAGATGGCCGACGGAGGCGAGTCCCATGATGGCGAGGGAGGTCATGGCTCCGCTGTGGGAGGGGATGCGATCGCGGGCGATGTCGATCTGTGATTTGTCGTCGTTGACATAACCGGCGGGTTTTTGCTGAGAGACGAGCCAGGTGACGGCGCGGTTGACGGTCTGGACGACGGCGGGGGAGATGCGATCCGGCTGCTGAGCGCGCAGCGTGGTGGCGAGCAGCGGGCCGAGGAGGAGAGTGAGGATGAGGCGGAAATTACTCACGGCTCTTGGTGGCGATGGCCTTGTAGTAGTTTTCAATGGCGGCGCGGTACTCGGGAGGGGCATCCTGGCGGGTGGCCTCGGTGAGGTCTGCGGCGGTGTGGGCGGGGAGGTGGCCCCAGTCGCCCTCGACGATGATGACTTCTCCAGCGAGGACGCCGAGTTCACCTTGAGGGTTGAGGTTGGCTCCATCCTGCTGGGCGGAGGCGTCGGCTGGGGGTTGATTGGAGTTTTGCGCCAGGTTTTGGGAGTCGGAAGGGGAGCCGGGGACTTTGCCCTGCTGGCGGGACTGGGCCATGGATTGCTGCTGGGATTGGCTGGCGTCGGAGAGGTTTTGTTGAGCGCCTTGCTGAGACTGCTGCTGCTGGCCTTGCTGACCCTGCTGGCCGGGTTGTTGCTGGCCTTGCTGCCCTTCTTCACCGGGATCGCCTCCCTGGCCAGCGTTGGCGGGATGGAGCACTTGATCGAGCTGATCGAGGGCCTGGGCGAGGGCGGTGGATTGGAGCTGCTGGAGGAAGTTGGCGGAGGGGGTAGGCGGAGTCTGAGCCGCAGCGGTTTGCGCCGTTTGACTGGCTTGTTGGGCGGCGTTTTTGGCGTCGGCACTTTTTTGCGGGCTGGCCTGGCCGATGTCTGCCTGGACGGCGTCGGCGGTTTTTTGCAGGGCATCGGCGGCGGTGTTGACGGCGTCGGCGGCGGGTTGATTTTGCAGGCGATCTTCGTGACGAGCGACGCGGGCGAGGTCTTGGGCGGCATCGGCGGTGACGGCTGCGAGCATGGCGGGCTGATCGGCTTGGGAATTGACGGTGGCCTCGGTGGTTTGCGCGGTTTGACCAGCGATTTCGGCGAGGGATTTCTGCATGGTGGGGTTGCGGGCGAGTTCTTGCTCGAGCAGGGCGAGGGCGGCGGCGGGATCTTCCTCGGCCATTTCTTCGAGGTCGGCGAGCTGCTGGGCGCGGTCGTAGGCTTCATCGAGCTGACGCTGGACGCCGAGGTCTTGCTCCATTTGGCGGAGGGCGGCCAGTTGCTCTTCGCTGAGGTTTTGGCCCTGCTCCATCTGGGCAAAATTTTGCGCGAGCTGCTGGAGGGCATCGCCCGTTTCGCGTTGGGCGTCGGCAGCGGCTTGCAGGGATTCGGCTTGAGGTTGGCTGGCGGTGGCTTGAGCGGCTTGTTTGAGGTTTTCTCCGATCTCGGGTGTGGTCTGGCGCATTTGCTCGAGGGCGACGTCGGCGGTGCGGGCGAGCTGGCGTTCGTCGGCGCGGTGGAGGTCGGCGGCGTTGGCTTCCTGGCGGAGGGCGGCCTGCAGGGACTGGAGCTGCTCTTGCTGGCGCTGTGCGCCCGGTTGCAGTTCGCGGGCTTGATCGGCGACTTCGGCGACGGGTTTTTCGTCGCGAGCTTGATCGGCGGCGTTTTCGGATTGCTGGCTGGCGCTGTGGAGATCGGCGGCGAGCTGCTTCATCATCTCGCTGACCTGAGGGGTGAGCGGGGCGAGGGCCTGGCGGGCGGCTTCGGCGCGGGGGGTGAAGGCGGCGAGGAGCTGTTGAGTGCGGGCGGCGGCTTCGTGGCTGGCTGCGACGGTGTGAGCCTGGAATTGCGAGTTGCGGGCGGCTTCGTTGGCTTGTTTTTCGAGGTCGCGCGCGGCGTTGCGGGCTTGGTCGGCGGCTTGCTGGGCGAGGTTGGAAAGGTCCTGGGTCTCTTTGTCGCGACGCAGGGGCTCAGTGGTTTTTTTGAGGAGTTCGGCGGCGGCTTGGGCGTCGGCAGCGGTGGAGAGCAGAGATTGGGATTCGGCGTCGGGAGATTGCGGCTGGGCGGCGCGGGCGGTGGCCAGGGCAGCGCGATCGATCTCGGCCTGGAGGGTGAGGGTGCGGGCAGCGGCCTGGAGCTGGTTGGCGGAGTCGGAGGCGGTTTTGAGTTGAGCGGCTTGCTCGGGGCTGGCTGGCTCGCTGTTGGCGGGCGTCGGTGCTTGCGGCAGGGTTTGGCTGAGCTGCTCGGCGGCGCGGCTGAGGCGGTTGAGATCGAGCGGGGCTGCGGTGCCGGGTTCGGAAATCTGCGCCAGCAGGTCGGCCTGATCCTGGAGCTGCGCTGCGGCTTCGGTGAGGGCTTGGCGGGCTTGTTCTTGGGCGGGAGGTTTGCTGGAGTCTTTGGAGGGTTTGCGTTTGGGATTGGCGGCAGCGGCGGCAGCGTTTTGCAGGTTGGCTTTGGCGTCGTTGAGGGAGGTGAGGGCGGAGTTGTCTTGGCGATTGAGCTGCTCCCGCAACTGGGCGGCGCGCTCGGCGAGTTTTTGAGCGGCGTTGCGGCTTTGGTCGGCGGCTTTTTCGAGACGGTTGCGGAGGTTGTCAGCGGCACCGTAGAGATGCTCGGGCGAGTGGTTTTGACCGGGCTGATCGAGGCTGGCGGTGAGGTCGTTGGTGGCTTCGGTGAGTTGTTTGGCGGCGTCTTCGATGCTGCGCTGGGAACTGCGTTCAGGCGCGCTGGCGGCGAGGTTGGCGAGGTCTTGCAGGGTGGCTTGAGCGGCGGTGGCGGCGGCGCGCTGCTGCTCCTGCCAGCGGGTGCGTTGAGCTTCGTTTCGATTGGAGTCGAGGGCGTTTTCGGTGAGGCGAGCTTCCTGGCGACGGAGGGCTTCGCTGGCGGTGGTGGCTATGCGAGCGGCGGTCTCGGCAGCGAAGAGTTGGCTGGCTTTTTCGAGGGTGTCTCCGAGGTTGGCGGCGTCTCCGGCGGCGCGGCGCAGGGCGTCGGTGCTGGCGATGGGTTCGGTGGCGGCCTGCTGGAGGCGAGGCAGGGTGACGCGACGCAGGCGGATGAGGCGTTCGGCGAGGGAGCGGATCTGCTCGCGGGCGAGATCGTTGGGGGCTTGAGGGGCGGCTTGCTGGAGCTGATCCCACATTTCATTGGCGCGGGTCTGGCTTTCGTCCAAGGCGGCGCGGAGACGGGCGAGCTGGCCTTCGGGATCTTGCGCGGGTTGGTTTTTTTTGGCGAGGGAGGCGTCTTTTTGCACGCGACTGGCGGCGTCACGGGCGTCGGCGGTGAGATCGTCGAGGGCGGTGGCGGTGCGGACGAGATTCTGCTGAGCAGCGAGCCACTCGCGCTGGCGAGGATCGACGGTTTCTTCCTGGATGAAAAGGCGGACGGGGGTGCTTTCAGCGGTCTGGCCTTTGAGATCGGTGGTCTGCCATTGAACGAGGAGGGAATCGCCGTTGGTGAGGCGGAGGGCTCCGAGATTGAGCGTGTGCTGGACGGGAGCCTCGAGGGTGGGAGCTTCGGCGTTTTTGAGGGGGATCTCGAAGACGGAGCTGAATTCGGCTCCATTGAGCGAGGTCATGAGGCGGGTGGAGGCGAGACCGACATCGTCCGAGGCGAGGCCGCTGAAGGCGATGGCCTGATCTGGGCGGCACTGCTGGTGATCGGTCGGCTCCGTGAGGGCGATGGTGGGAGGGAGATCGGGCAGGGGGGTGATGCGCCACGGGGAGCTGTCGTCGTTGGTGAAGGCGGTCTCGGCGGCAGTGAGGTGGGGTGTCCAGGAGTGGAGATCAGTGGTGATGGGGAAATCGGCGGTGATGAGATCGGGTGCTGAGCCGATGCCTTCGATGGCAGCGGGAGGGGTGGCATCGGTGGGATTGAGCTGGATGGAGGCGCGGGTGACGGGCTCACTGAGATGGAGACGGAGGCTGACGGTGGCTCCTTCGAGCGCTTCGATGTCGCCTTGCGGTTCACTCAGAGTGCGTGCCGGAGCGCCGGTGTAGGCAGGTGGGGTGATGACTTTTTCAAAGGTGACGACGGCGGGGCGGGCGCGGGCGGTGAGGAGGTGCCAGGCGGTGAGGCCATCGGCGGCGCGGATGCGATACTCGACGTCGGTCTGGCCGACGGGGACACTGCCCTCGAAGCGCTCCGTCTGAGTGAGGCGCATTTCGTGACGGCGAAGGGTGCCTGCGGGCTCGCGGGTTTCCAAATAGACGGGTCGGCTGCCGAGGCGTCCGGTGATTTCGGCGGCGATGGTTTGCTCCGAGACGAAGGGGGCCAGGGTGGAGGCGGGCTCGGGGGTGAGGATGTGGATGCGGACGGAGGCGGGACGCTCGATGGCGACGAAGGGCAGGCTGGCGCGGGCGAGGAATCCGGGGAGGTGAAGCTGCGGGATGAAGCTGAGGGCGGCGATGGCGAGAGCGAGGAGGAGGAGGCGGAAAAACGGGGGCCGCAGGCTGCGCGTGGGCAGGGCGGTGGACCAGGGGATGTGCTGGACTTCGAGGGCGACCTGATCCTGCAAGGTGGCGCGGAACTCGGGTGAATCGGCGTCGGGATGGGAGCTGGGGCGGGCGAGTTCGACAGCGGGCAGCAGGCGCTCCCGCAGATCGGGGGCGGCGTGTTCCAGGAGGCGCGCCGCGCCTTCGTCATCGCGAGCCTCACGGATGAGGCGGATGGAGTGTCGCCAGGCGTAGAAAAAGGCACCGGCATAGAGGCCGAGCGTGAGCCAGGGGCGGACGGAATCGGGGATCCACCGCAGGCGATCGAGCAAGGCGAGGCCGAGGATGGCGGCGAGGGCGGCGAGGAGGAAGACGAGCAAGGCGCGCCCGAGGAGGAGGCGACGGCGACGGCTGCGAAAGACATCCAGGGCGTGCAGCGTGGGGGGGCGGAGGGCGGTATTCATGTTGCCGAGGGGCCGTGGTGTAGTTACGCGGGACGAGGCTGGTGTATGGCGGAGAATTCTCAGAGGAGTCGGAAGCGTTTGCGTAGCAACCACTCGAGGGTGAGGAGGAAAAGCAGGGTGCCGAGCCACCACCAGCTGGACCAGAGCAGGGTCTCGCGGACGGAGGTCTGGCGGCGGTCCACTTCATGCAGCAGGGAGGGCAGCTCCGTGGCGGCCTGTTGCTCGCGGAGAAACTGAGCGCCGGTGGTCTGGCTGAGCTGACGCAACAGCAGGCTGTCGAGGGTGAGCTGGGTCAGCTCGCGATTGGCTCCCTCGGTGGCGCGCAAATGGAGCCGGAGATCGGAGCGGGGCGCGCTGGGGGCAGGAGAAACGGCGATTTCGTAGTCGCCTGGTTTGAGCTTGGGCGTGAGTCCGCGATAGGTGCCGGCGTGGGTGGCGTCGGTGGTGAGATCGATCATCGCGAGGGTGGTGCCGTTTTGCATGAGCCAGGCTTTCGGTTCGGCCTGGGTGATGATGTTGCCGGCGGCATTGCGCAGACGGACGCGAATCTCGGCGGTCTCATCGGTGTGATAGCGGAGCTGATCGGAGCCGATGGCGAGGGTGTCGTTTTCTGACTGGAAAGGTGGGGCGGAGATCCAGGCGGCGAGCTGGCCCCAGAGGCGTTTGTGGTAAAGATCGCCGACTTGGTAGCGCCAGCGCCAGAGTTCATCGGTGGCGAGATAGAGCACGGCACCGGCACCGACAGTTTGAAAGACGAGAGCGGGCCAGGCCTCTCCGGCTGGGGGCTGGAGGGTGGCGTAAACTTGAGCACCAGGTGCAGGCTGGATGTGAGCAGCCCAGCGGGGGGCGGGCAGCGCCTGCCAAAGTTCGGCGTTGGCGGTGCGAGAGCCGGCCAACAGCAAGGCGGCGGGTGTGGCGGTGGGAGTGTCAGTGGACCAATGCCAGACGGCGGGTGGTGCGGTATTTCCTGCGGGCCAAGTGACGGGCAGGAGAGAAGGAGCGAGGTTGGGCCAGCCACGCAGGTGACCGCGCGCGCCATCGATCCAGATGAGGCCGCCGCCGCGTTTTTCGACAAACTCGACCAGCCACTCCACCTGCTCAGGGCGCAGCTCGTTGACGGCGAGATCGCCGAGGATGACGAGGTCGTAGGTGAAGAGATCATCCCGACTCTTCGGAAAGGCGCGGGCGATGCTGCCCGCTCCGGGTGGGGAGGTGAGGTCGCTGAACTCGACCGTCGCGGACCAGCGTTCATCGCGGTCGAAGTGGTTGTGAATGTAGCGCGTGTCCCAGCGCGGCCGCCCATCGAGCACGAGTACTTTGCGTTTGCGATCGAGCAGTTGGAAGGCGACTTCGGAGCGGTTGTTGGCGCGCGTTTTTTCGGCGCTGGCCGCTGAGCCGGAGATGGCCACGGTGGCGCTGAGATCGCGCAGGGTCTCCTGGGTGGGATCGGCAGCGGGCGGCAGGTCGATGGCGGGAAAATCAAACTCGAACCGCTGCGTGCCATGGCCGGTGGTTTGGAAGGTTTTTTCCCACATCACCTTGCCCTGGCTCTCAATGCGCAGGCTGGCGGGCAGATCGGCCGACATGGAGTCTCTCACGGTGACGGAGCCCCGCACGTGCTCGCCCGCGAAGACAGACTCGGGCACGTCGAGATCGGCGATGGAGAGATCTGGCGGCGGTGTCTCGGCTCCGAGACCGATGGTGAAAAGCGGCACACCCGCCTTGGCAAAGACGGCGGCTTGATCCTCGGGGGAGCCATCGGCGTTGTGACGGCCATCGGTGAAAAGGACGACGGCGGTGCCGCGCTCCACCGGCTGCACGGCGAGGCCCAGGGTCTGATCCAGATCGGTGGTGGTGGCGTCGGCGGCGAGCGGGAAACTGCCGGGCAGCGGGCCGGAGGCATCCTTCCCCCCCTGACGCCGCCACCAGATACGGCGGGCCTCGCCACCGTGGAGGGCGGTGAGTTCCACATCGTGATGCTCCGCCAGCTGGGCCAGCAAGGAGGGGCTGCCCTCCAACAGCAATCGCTGCAGGCGATCCCAGCGGCTCAGATCCTCGGTGCCGGGCTCTTCATCGGTGAGGCGCATGGACTCGGAGGCGTCGATGGCGAGGATGACACGGCCGAGCTGGCGCACGGTGGTGCGATGCTGGATGACGGGGGCCGCGAGGGTGAGCACGGCGAGGAAAACCGCACCGGATCGCAGCAGGGTGAGGAGCCAGCCGCGACGGCGGGAGAGGCCCTGGCGGCGAACTTCCCGCTGGTAGAGCAGGGCCATGAGCAGAGCCAGGCCTACCGCCGTAGCCAGCACAATCCCCACCGGCCAGGAGCCCGTGAAGCGCAGGGAGGTCTCAGTGATGGAGGATGAGGGGTCGATGAGGACGGAGTGGGGGGTGAAAAAAGAGAGGGCTACTTGCGGCGAGTGATGTGCTGCTGCAGCAGGACTTCAAAGAAGAGCAAGGCCAGCAGGGCGAGGATCAATGGCTGCCAGATCTCAGATCCGAACCGGCGGGAGCGGTCGAGCCGCTGCCATTCATCAAAGGAACGCACCGCACCGACGCCCAAACGCTGAGCCAGCGCCTGCCAGTCTGCCTCAGGCAGCGGCGTCAAATCCGTCTCGGCAGGGTCCAGGTTCACCGCCAGACGGCGGGTCAAGGCGTTGCGTCCGGCGCTGGGGGTGATGCTGTAAATGCCGGGCCGCTCCGGTTTGCCGAGATCCAGCGTGGGCGCTTCGGCGGCTTCGCTGCTGGTGAGATTTTGCGTTTCTCCCGCGGGAGTGGT
>JAGRPD010000136.1 GCA_020439875.1 Verrucomicrobiales bacterium | reverse complement strand
CTGCACGGGATCGAGCTGGAGTTCACGCCTGAGGCGCTGGATGCGGTGACGGAAGAGGCGGAGGTGCTGGGCACCGGCGCGCGCGGCTTGCATCGGCTGATTGGCCGGGCGGTCGATCCGGTGGATCATCGCTGGCCGGAACTGGCGGCGGACGGCGTGTGCCGGGTGGTGGTGACGGAGGCCTGCGTGAAGCGGGGTGCCGAACCGGATCTGGTGCGCGGCAAACCGCAGGCTCCACCGCTGGACGGCGAACTGCGCCGGGATGCGCTGGCCAAACTGCCGCCGAAACCGAAGGTGCGCAGCAGTGATGTGGAACCGAAAGAACGCACCGGCACACCCGGCCTGACGGATCTGTCCGACATGACCGACGAGCAGGTGTGGGAATCGTTCGAGGCCATCAAGAAGCAGTCGCTCAACTGGAAAAACACCCGGGGCAGTGCGCGGGAGTGGTGGGAGCGGTTTGAGGAGATGAACCGAAGGCGGCCAGCGATCATGCACCGAGTGGCGGAGGAACTGCGCAAACGCAGCGCGACCATCGAGGAGTTCTTTCTGGCCTACGTCTATTCCAACACCGACAACGTCCAGGCCAACCTGCACTACCTGGACTACATGAAGATCAAAGGGGAGGGGTGAGCGGAAAGTCTCGCGCAGAGTCGCGGAGACGGGAGGTTTTTGGGAGAAGAGAGGGAGGGGCGGGATGGGGAGTCTGCCCGTGAGATTTGGCAAAAGCAGGGGGGATTTAAAAAAAGTACCCTTGATGTCCAGCCATCGACATTCCGTCAGGGGTGTCCTCATAAAACGCTGTTGGCAGGCGCGACGCTTTGATTCTCCCCCCGTTTCTCAACCAAACCCTGCTTGACGAGGGATCGGATGTCTTTTCAGTCCGATTCCACAACATGGGTGCTGCCTCGAAGTTTTTTCGCTCGATCTCGCCGTCGGTCGCCCTCGCGGTGGGGACGATCACCTTTGCCACGGTGAGCCTCCTTCCCAATGGGCTTCGTTGGCCGACACGGGCGCTGTTTTTTCTCAGTCTGATCGTACTGCTAGGGCACCTCGTTCGCGGTCTTCACCGATCCAAAACGAACCCGCGAGCCTGGCTCTTCACGGGCATCGCGCTGGCCTTGGGTCTCGCCGTGGCCTATGGCGTGGGCGAAGTGGGAGCGGCCGTCTTGCTCAAACTCCGCCCCGATCTCGGCACGGCTCCACTGGAGCTGACGGAGCCCCAGCGGGCTTCGCTCACCCGATCCTTGGAAGACACGACGTCCTACATCCAGTATGATCCCGAGCTGGGCTGGTCGGTGCGCCCCAACGCACGCTCGGAAGACGGCCTCGCACAGTCCAACGCCCTCGGCTGCCGCGCTGATCGGGAGTACGCGACCGAGGTGCCCGAAGGCAGTTTCCGAATCCTAACGTTTGGAGATTCCTACACGCACTGCAACGAAGTGGCGAACCCCGACACCTGGCAGGTGGCCGCCGAATCTGCCCGACCGGATCTGGAGGTCGTCAACGGAGGCGTCGGCGGCTACGGCGTCACGCAATCCCTGCTGCGCTGCCGCTCCGGCATGCAGCATTTGAAGACTCACGTCGTCATTCTCGGCTGCATGACGGACGACCTGCGGCGCTCCCTCAACGCCTATTATCCCTTCCGCTTCGACAATCCCCGGCAGGCTCCTTCCGCCTCGGGTCTGCCCTTCTCCACGTTGGACCGGGACGGCAAGTTGCAGATCCACCCCAATCCACTCGGCTCCCAAGAACGCATGAGGCAGCTGCTCGACGATCCCACCACCCTGCTGCCCGAGCTGGCCCAGCTGGAGCCGCTCTATACCCCAGCGCGCGCCACTCCGCTCACGGATCTGCTGGCGCACCAATGGCCCGTCATGGAGGAAAAACTCAGCCCGCTCACCGCAGCGCTGAAAACCCGTTGGGACATCCTCTGCAATCGCCGCTCCTCCCCCTCCCGCCGCGCGCCGCGCGCTCCCTCGATCTACGAGCCTGGCCATCCGGTCTTCGAGGTCAATGCGCAGCTTTTTCAAACCTTCGCTCAGGAGGTGCGCGAAGCGGGCCTACACCCCGTGGTGCTTTGGTTTCCCAATCCCAAGGACCTAGCCAAAATGGTCGAAAACCGAGACACCCCGATTTACTCCCGCTATCTCACCAGGCTCCAAGAAGCGGGCATCGAGGTTCATGACGTGCTCGATTGGATCCGTGAAGACGCCGCACCACACACCCCGGCGGACGTAGCCGCACTCTATTCAGGCGGTCATTTTTCACCCGCTGCCAATCGCATCATCGGACATCGAATCGCCCGCATGCCCTGGATCCCGCCGCATGAAGCGGGCTTCAAACAGACTCCGACTCCCGAGTAACGGAGGAGATCTCCATCGTCATCTCAATCCTCGTCCCACTCGATTCCGAGAGTTTTTGGACGAGGAGTGAGACGAGGAGTGGGCTCAGGCACCACACAGAAACTTGCACAACTCCTCAGCTCCTCACGCGCACGACGCCTGCCAACCGCCGCTCCTTTTGAGCGACGTCCCTCCGTGCAGCGCCGGGGATCGCCCCTGTAGGTGGGGGGCATCGACCCCACAGCGTTGGGACCAGCCTCAGACAAGCCAATGACCTCGCGTCAACAGCTCCATCATCGACGAGCCCTCAATCCCACAGCGCACCTTCGTCACTCTCGGCTCAAGGTCCTGCCACGGCTCCCATGGCGGGCACCAGGATCTCTTCCCCAGCATGTACCTCGGAGCCGGGCGACATCAGGTTCAGCTCGCGGAGGCGCGTCGAAGTGGTGCCGAAATCCTTGGCGATGGATTCAATGCTATCCGACGGATCGACGCGGTAGGAGAGGATGCCGCGGTGGTCGATCATCGGCGTGCTGGAGGAACTCGTGCCGAGACCCGGCGGGGGCGGCGGCGGCGGTTCGGTTTTGGTGGTGGACGAGGACCGAGACGCCAATTGAGAGGGATAGGGTTGTGGCGGTTTGGCCGGTTGGGTGGTCTTTGCGGTGGAGGAGCGGCTGGCTTTGAGTCGCTGAGTCGCCGCCGCTGCGATGACGGAAGGTTTCTCCGTGGGTTTGCTAGCTCCGGGCGGCATTTTCAGCACCTGGCCGATGCGTAATTGATTGGGGTTTTTGAGGTTGTTGGCCGCTGCCAAGTCGGCGGTGGACACGCCATGAGCTTTGGCGATGGCTCCAAGCTGATCTCCCGGCCGCACCGTGTAGGTGAGCGGTGGATTTTTTTTCGGAGCCGGAGCTGGAGGCGGAGGGCTCGTCTTCCCCCCGGGAATGACCAAGGTGCTGCCCAGCACGATGACATCGGGATTGACTCCAGGGTTCGCGGCGGCCAGCGCGGATTGAGAGACGTGATAGCGCTTGGCGATCTGGGAAAATGTATCCCCAGGACCCACAAGGTGCGTCCCACTCGTTGCGGGTTGATTGGTAGAGGGCGGCGGCTGGCTCGGTGGCGGATTGGGATTCGGCGCGGGCGGTGGGGCATCTGTGTAGGCTCCGGGAATCAGGAGCTTTTGGCCCACGTTGACTTGATCATTCGGCATGCCATTGAGCGCCATGATCTCGCCCGGACTGACGCGGTGATTCATGGCGATCCGCCACAGAGTGTCGCCCTGGCGCACGGTGTAGGTTTTTCCGGAGGGCGGCGGCGGCGGCAGGTTGGTGCCTCCGCTCTCATAGCTGTTGTAGGCCACCATGTCTCCCTGCATTCGGACCACGTCTTGCTCGAGATGGGTGATGCGTTGGTCTTGAAAATGATCGCTTTGGACCAAATACTGCACCGTTTGGGCGAGGGATCCCGATGGATTCTGCGCACTGGCAGTTTGAGCCGGCGCGTTGGAGAGAAGTATGGCGGCGGCAGCAGCGGTGCTGAGGAGCCAGCCAGAGCGGTGGTGAGTCTGGCAAAAAAGGTGCATGAACTTATTTTAGTAAATTTAATAGCTAATTCAATTTAAATTTTTGAAAAATTGGCAGGCCCTGCTATTTTCATCGTTTCCTCAGCTGCATGTTCGCCACTTTCACAGCTTGGATCCGCGGCACAGCGGCCTATCTGGCGCTGCTGGGGGGCTTTGCCTGCATCTTCAGCCTGTATCGGCATCTCGAGACGCAGACCCCCGTCCGCATTCGCTGGGGTACCACGCCGGAAAAGGCCGCATCCCCTCCGCCTGCGGCCCCCGCTCCCGCCATCACCAAGGCTGACGCGCCCCCACCCCCGCCCCGCCAAGAGCCCGC
>JAGRPD010000135.1 GCA_020439875.1 Verrucomicrobiales bacterium | reverse complement strand
CTGTGGGCGGCGGTCGGAATATGCAGCGGCCTTCTGTGGGCGGACGAACCGGAGCAGGCTCTGCGGCAAGCCCTGGCCGAGCGTGACGTCACACTGGCCTACGGCGATCTGGAGCGGCTCATCTCCTTGGCGGCTGAGCGAGCCAGCGAGGAGAAAAATACGCCGCCGACCGAGTCCGGCGGGATTTTGACGGGACTCGTTCACCACGAAGTCCAGATCGGCGCGGAGGGGGAGATGACGTGGAGGGTGAGCGCGGAAGTTCGACATGACGGACCCGCTCCGTTTTGGGTGGCGCTGGGGCAGCTGCCCGGCCCGGTGGCGCGCGCAACGGTGAAGGGAGGTCGATTTGGCTGGGATCCGAGCGGGCAGGCGGGCGTCTTGCTCGATGCCGCTGGCACGGCTGAGGTGGAACTGGAGCTGGCGTTGGGCACGGAGGGCTCCGTCTCCTGGCAGGTGGAGCGAGCGGTGGCGGTGCAGGTGCAGGAGCTGGCCGACGAGTGGGGGCTGGAGGTCCATGATGGAACAGCCTCCCGCGAGGTGCGCCACGCAGGCTGGATCAGCCTCGGGCCGGGGCTGGTGCGGGTGCAGGCGGTTCGGCGCAAGGATCCCACCGCGATGCCATCCCAGACCCTGGGCATGATGGTGCTGGAAAGCGCCTCGTATCGCACCGAAGTCGCGCGCGAGGGAGGGGTCTGGACGGAGGGCCAGTGGCGGTTGGATCCCGATGGCGCGGAGACCTTGGCCTGGGTCCTGCCCACAGGGGCGCGCCTGATGCGTTGCCTGCTGGCGGATGGACGGCCCCTCCAGGTGACGGAGCAGCCCACGGAGTCAGGCCTGCAATGCACGGCGGATCTGCCTGCAAAGACGGACAAAGGCCCCGTGGAACTGCTCTTTGCCTATTTAGA
Organism: Verrucomicrobiales bacterium; assembly: GCA_020439875.1. Lineage (GTDB taxonomy): Bacteria > Verrucomicrobiota > Verrucomicrobiia > Verrucomicrobiales > Verrucomicrobiaceae > JAGRPD01. The sequence continues at coordinate 5,728 of JAGRPD010000135.1, read as the reverse complement.
AGAATCCGCAGCCCTGTCAGAAGCGGAAGGGGAGATGACGCTCCGTCTGCCGCGCACGGAGATCCTGGCGCGGGATGTCATCTGGCAGATCGACTGGCCGGAGGGATACGAAATCAAAACCAGCGGATTGGCCCGCCCACGAGAGTCTCGCGATGCAGCCGCAACCGGCCTGCTGCTGGGGCGAAAGCTCTGCCGGGATAGCGACTCGGCGGTGGTGGTCAGCTATCGCCGACCTGGAAACTAACAATCCTTTTTCAATTCGAATTCTAACTCAAAACCAACCTCACTCATCATCCATGAAACGCTATCACTTGATTTTCATCACCCTGATTTTCATTTTCACCTCAGCAGCCTGGTGGCTGCTCGGAGCCACCCTCGGATACCGCACCTCCACCATCGGCACTCGAGGTCGCGGGGCGGTGATGGAGCTGTGGGGTCCGAACCTGATCCAGCATCATCCCCTGGCGCGGCTTGCCGAGGATCGGGAACATCAGACCCTGCTGCCGACCCAATCTTCGGTGCAGGTGGCACTGGATTATCAGCCTCGCAAACGCGGACTGATTTGGCATCGAACCTATGGCGTTGCGTTTCAGGCCGAATACGTTTTCAAAAACCCCACCGCTGTGACCCACGCCATGGAGTTGGATTTTCCGTTGCCCGGGCACGAGGTGAGATTGGAGCAATTTCAGTTTGATCTGCTCGTGGATGGCAAGCCGCTCCCCAACACCGCTGAGCGTGTGCCCGGGGAGGACGTCATGCGAGCGCGGGTAGAGCTGTCTCCGGGGCAGGCGGTGACGCTGAAAACGGCCTATGAGGCCCGTGGCATGGATTTCTGGAGCTACGAGTTTGCTCCGGGATCGCGCATCCGTGACTTTGAGCTTCGGCTGCACACGAATTTTGCCGAGGTGGATTTTCCGCTGAATACCGGATCACCGACCACGCCGCTGCAACCCCTGGAGGGAGGGCAATGGGAGCTGGGGTGGAGGTATGAAGACGTCATTGCGGCTCGCGGTGTGGGCATGATCATGCCGGCAGAGGTCAATGTGGGCGCGGTGGCCACTCGGGTCTGCCTGTTTGCGCCGCTCTCGCTGGGTTTGTTCTTTGGCGTGTTGCTGCTGGCGGGCGTGGTGAAAAAAGCCGAGCTGCATCCGATGAATTACCTGCTGCTGGCGGCGGGCTTCTTCGCGTTTCCGCTGTTGTTTGCTTACTCGGTGGATGTGCTGCCAGTGGTCGCGGCGTTTGCCGTCGCGTCGGCAGCTTCCATGCTCTTGGTCGGCGGGTATCTGCGCTGGGTCGCTGGCGGGAAGCTGTTTTGGATCGCCCTGCCGACGCAGTTTTTTTATCTGGTCCTCTTCAGTGCCAGCTTTTTCCTCACCGGATTCACGGGCCTGACGCTGACGGTGGGTGGGGTGGTGACCTTGGCCTTGCTGATGGCAGGCACCGCGCAGGTGAACTGGGCGGAGGTGAATTGGCTGGGCTCTTGGCGGGCGCGTGAGGTTGCTGCGAGCTGACCGGGGGCAGATCCAGCCAGGGCGTCAGGTGGCCGATCCGCTGCCTGACGCCTTTTTGGCTGCCACAGACCCGCGAGGATGAGAGTTCGGGGTGTGGGTGGACAGAAGGGAGATTTGAGGCTAGGGAGGCGGGTGCGACGCTGGCAGGTGGTTTGGGACTGGCTGATCCCGCTCACGGTGGGCGGGGCTTTTTGCGTCGTGCTCTGGGTGATGCTGGGCGGTGAGATTCGGCTGAGGGAGGTGAAGGATCCGGTGGTCGCGGTCGATCCCGAGGTGAAGGCGGAGGCCCGCGAGCAGGAGGCAGGGAAAGATGCGGTGATTGAGGAGGTGATGCCGCCGGTGGTGGAGGAGAAAAAATGGGTGGCCTCACCCCTGCTGACGCCGGTGACCGAGGTGTTGGATTCGAATTGGGAGGGTCTGGCGGTGGCAGCGGGGTTGCCTCAACTGCGGGCGGCGCTGTTGCAGGAGGATTGGGAGGGTGCGGCGGAGTGGCTGCGGCGTGGGGCGTGGGTGGATGAGAGGACGGCGGGGGGTGACACGGCTCTGGGCTGGGCTCTGCGGGATGGGAAAGCCGGGGGGGTGCGCTGGTTGCTGAGTCAGGGGGCAGATCCGAATTGGGTGCCTGCGGAGCAACAGCCGCCGCTGGTGCTGGCGGTGCTCTGGCGGCAGCCGGAGGCGGCGCGGGCGCTGATCGAGGCAGGTGCGGATCTGCAAGGGCGCAGTGAAATGCCGGTGCAGGAGGAGCTGGTGGAGTGGGCCGGCTTGAAGGATCTGCAACATGCCTTGCAGCGAGATGGGGGGCTGACGCCGCTGATGATCGCGGCGTCAAAAGGGGATGCGGAGGCGGTGGAGCTGTTGCTGGCGGCGGGGGCGCGGGATGTGGTGCCGAGTCGGAGAGAGAAGCGGTATGCGATCAATTTCGCAGCGACACAGCGCTATACGTACATCATGCAGCTGCTGCTCGGGCGGCGTCCGGGAGAGGAGGAGGAGCGGCGTTTGGTGGTGGATCTCTCCCAGCAGCGGGCGCGGCTGATGGTGAATGGGGTGGAAGCTCTCGATACGGGAGTTTCCTCGGGGCGGAAGGGCTACGACACGCCGCCGGGGACTTACGTGATCACCAACAAGTATCGCAATTGGACCTCAACGATCTACAAGGTGGCGATGCCGCGCTTCATGCGGCTGAATTGCAGCGAGATCGGCTTGCATGCGGGCAATGTGCCGGGTTATCCGGCCTCTCACGGCTGTGTGCGGCTGCCGAGTCGGATGGCGGACACGCTGTATGAACGGATGAGGTTGGGTGATGTGGTGGAGATTGTTCCTTAGCTGTTAAGTCTCACTTCTGCGAATTTTATTAAATTTAGGAGGAATACGCTTTCTATTTGTGTAATTCCGATTAGTTTTCATGGATATTCCAAACTCGGCCGATCCATCCCGTGTCTGACTCCGAATCCTCTCCTCCCGAAGAACCGACCTTGTCGGCACCGCTACCGCGTGCTCCGCGAGCAGGCGCGGGAAATCCCTTCTCTCACGATGTGTGCGCGGGGCCGTATGGGGTGCGGGAGGAGGCCTCCGTCCGCGATCTGAACGGAGATTTGCTGCAGCGACTGGTGGCGGCGGTGGATGAGCAGCCGGGGCGTGCAGCGGGCTCTCCGCTGATGCTGCTGACGGCTCCGCGGGCGGGTTATGGAAAGACGCACCTGCTGGGGCGGATGACGGAGGCGGAGGGGACACGATGGCTGCTGGTGCCGCTGGCGTTTCGGGCGGGAGACGCGGTGACGGCTGAGAATGTGGCGCGGCGGGGTTTGGAGGCTTTGAGCACGGCACCGGGACCAAAGCCGGACTGGACCAAATGGCGGCAGGTGAGTGCGGGAATTTTGGCGAGTCTGCTGCGGCGTTTGATCGCGGCGGGGCGGCTGCCGAGTGCGAATACGGAGCAGGCGCTGCAGGTGCTGGATGGCCCGGTTGAGGCGATTTTTGACCCAGGCGGGGAGGCGTGGTTGATCGGGGAGTGGCTGAAGCGGCATGCGACGGCGCTGCTGAAACCGATGGCTGAGGAAGTGTCCCGAGTGACGGGGGAGTGGACGGCGGCGGAGGCGATGCCGTGGCTGCGGGCAGTGCTGGATCAGGTGGAGGAAGGCGGCGCAGCGGGTGTGGCGGCGCTGCGAGAACTGACGCAGTCGGGGGAGGGGTGCCGGAAGTGGTTCCGCTGGTGCGGCCTGTGGCGACCGCCGGTGCTGCTGGTGGATCACTTGGATGGATTTTATCGGAATGAGGCGGCGGGTCTGAGCCTGGCTTCTCTGCTGCTGGATCTGGCTGAGTCTGAAGGGGTGCCGGTGGTTTTGAGCCTGAATCAGGACGTTTGGCAGGCGACCTTTGGACATCATCTGCCGAGTGCGCTCGAGGATCGGCTCACGGCGTCTCGCCTGCTGTTGCGCGGTCTGAATGAGGCGGATGCGGGGGAGATGGTGCGGTTGCGGCTGCGCGAAGCCGGGGTGGAAAAGGAGGAAGCGGGGGCTTTTCTGCGCTTTTTGGATGTGCCGAGGTTTTTCATGGGGCGGCCATTGGGATCGGTTTCCGCGCGCAGTTTTCTGCGGCATGCGGCGGCGCAGTGGGTGGCTTTTGTGAATTCGGAGCCGAGTCCGGAAGGTGACGAGGACGGACTTGAACCCGAAGAGGACGTGGGGCTGCTGCCGTTGCCGGTTCCTCCCTTGGAAGAGCCTCCGAAACCCATGGGTCGGCGACCAATTTTCGATGCGGGATCTGGCAGCTTCATGCGCCAAGTGGCGGGAGATCTGGCGGAGCCCCAGGCGGCATTGCCACAGGATGAGCCGACACCGGCCGCTGCGGATGAGGCGGAGGAAGCGGGAGCGGAGGAAGAAGGCGGCGGATTCCTGGATGAGGGAGCCGAAGGGGAGGATGCGCCGAGCGGGACCGGTTTGTTCGTCGGCGGGACCTTGGCGTCAGCGGGTGGCTTTGAAAAACTGCGGGAGATGCTGCACCAGCTGAGGGAAAAGAAATCGTCTGACCCGAGCGGGCTGGAAAAAGAACCTGCTGAAGGGGTGACGACTCCTCCTGCCGATGAGACTGCCGTGGCGGAGGTGCCTGAGTCGGGAGCTGGGGAACGACCCTCGGGTGAGGCGGCGGAGCGAGCGGCTTTGCTTGGACGGTTTGAGGCGCTGCGGCTGCAGATGGCGGGCGAGGCGGAGGCGCGGCCGCTGGATGGGGTGCGGTTGGGGGAGCTGATTCGGCTGGCGGGACGGCGGTTTCCGTTGATCCGATTTGCGGAGGATGAGCTGCCCGGCGCGCCGGGGCAGCGAGTGATGCGGTGGTCGCTGAAGGGGCTGGAGATTTTGTTCGCGCCGGTGGGGGTGACGGAGCTGCGCTACTGGCAGACCCTGGCCAGCTTTGCGGCGGGGCGCGCCGTGGCGCTGGAGGAGCAGGCGCGGCAGCTGGGGGAGACGAGTCCGGAGCTGAAGGTGGTGGTTTTTAAAACCGACCAGGAGACAGCTGCTTGGCAGGCGTTTTACCACGGCGCGGCCTTTCCGGAGACGGCGCGCCGGTGGATCGATGTGGTGCATCTGGATGGCCGCAGTGTGGCGGCGCTGTATGCGATGCAGCGCATCATCCGAGAGGCGGAGACCGGGGCTCTCAAAGTGGAGCCGCAGCAGGTGATGAGCGTGCTGGCGCGGGAGCTGGATTTCTTTTGGAAGCGCGTGACGCGCAATCCACCGGCCGCGAGCTGATGCCGTGATGGTGGTGGATCGGCGGCGCTCGATCCTCAGTGATCCCGCAGACTCCGCTCAGCACCCTCAGGGGCCGAGACGGAGTAGGAGAAAAGCTTCGCGCCGAGGCGGCGGCGTGTATTAGCCGATGACCTCGGGCCAGTCGGTGTGGAAAAACTCGCCCTCGGGCTTGTCGATCCGCTCATAAGTGTGAGCACCGAAGAAATCGCGCTGAGCTTGGAGCAGGTTGGCAGGCAGGCGCTCGGCGCGGTAGCTGTCGTAGTAGCCGAGGCTGGCGCTGAAGGCGGGCACGGGGATGCCGTTGAGGGTGGCGAGGGCCACGACGTCTCTCCAGTTCTGCTGGCTCTGAGTCAGCACGTCCTTGAAAAAGGGATCCAGCATCAGGTTGCCGAGGTCAGGCTGAGAGCGGTAGGCATCGGTGATGCGATTGAGGAATTTGGCGCGGATGATGCAGCCGCCGCGCCAGATGGCGGC
>JAGRPD010000134.1 GCA_020439875.1 Verrucomicrobiales bacterium | reverse complement strand
AGTAGGCCTGATCGGCCTTATCCACTTCGAAGTGGTCTCCCCAGCAGGCAAGCTCCAGGCCGTCATAGCCAAATTCCTTGCCCTTTTGCAGCATCGTATCAAAAGAAAGATCGGCCCACTGGCCGGTGAAGAGTGTGACGGGACGTCCCATGGTGGTTCGAGAAGGTTGAAGGGTTTCGATTCATCCCACTCCCCACGCAGATCATCCACGCTAGGAGCGGAGGCTTAACTTCTCAGCCTCCCCACCCGCTTGGCAACCTCAAAAAATCCGAGATCGAACCGTCGGCTACGGCTTCGGCTCCAGCTTGCAGGACTGCCAGGCCACAAACCGCCACTGCTCACCCTCCCGCTTCCAGACCCCGAGAAATGCCATCTTCGGCGTGATGTCACCCTGCGCTGTGGACAGGTGAAACTCCGCCCGGCCCGCCATCAACGCCACGCCCGGCGCAGGAAACGTGAACTGCCGCTCCTCATACCGAATGTCCCGATACGTCAGCTTCCGCTCCGTCAGCGCCGCGATGAAGGACGCCTTCGTATCCACCACGCCGCTGGAGTGCGAGTACCGCAAATCGTCCGCCAGCAGCTCGCCCAGCTGCCCCGCATCCACCGCCTTCATCGCCGCCACCCGCGCGTCATCCGCCGCCTCCAGCGCCGCGATGGGAGCCGCATCCTCCGCCTGCAAAGTCAGGGTGAAGAGGGCGACGAGGAGAGGTGTGAAAAACTTCATGATCAAATTGGATGGGGTTTAAAACTCACTTCAATTCCGCTCGGGCATACAGCCGAATGTCATCAAAATCATTCATGTCGTCAAACGAGCCGATGCCGATGCGCCCACGGCCAAAGGTCGTGTCCACGGCGCTCAGCTGCGGAGTGTCCATGTCGTCAAAAAACACCTCGATCCGACCCGACGCCACCTCACGCACCACCTTCACCTGATGCCAGTCATCCGTCCATGGCACCGCTTTTTGATTCTCCGTCAGCGGAGTCCGTGGGGCTGCGTTCACGATCATGATTTGCCCGCTGGCGGGATCCGGTTTGGCCCCCAAGTGCGCGTAATAAAAGTGGGCGGGGTCCTGGTGGTTGAAGATGATGCAGCAGTCTCGGTGATTGCCCGTGTCCTTGGTGCTGCGCACCCGAAACGTCAGCACAAAATCCGCCACTTCCACATCCCGAATCAGCGCGATGTGATGCGCACTGCGAAACGGCGGCTTGTAGTCACTCTCCCGCCGGTTGATGCCAAACACCGCATTCCCATCCACCACCCGATGGGTCCAGCTCGTTTCATCCGTCACCTCCCAGGCATCTCGCCCCTTTTCAAAATCCTCGCTGAAGAGCAGCGGCAGTCCATTCATCTCCGCCGGCGGTTCCGCAGCCTCCGCAGCGGCCAAAACAAGGCTCAAACCGGCGAGCACGCCACCACGCAACGAACAAATCATGAGGGGAGCTTTCAAAGTGCCCGATCTTGTACCCGGATGTCACCACTTGGCAAGTGTGGACGCTGGCTCTCTGCAAGATGCGCCTCCGCATCGCGGTAAAGGAGGCATGAAATTACTCAAATGGAGTTGGACAGCCTGGATGATGATTTCCAGTTGGGCAGCAGCTGCAGCCCCCACCGAACTGGCCCTCAATCCCTCGTTTGAAGACCCCGGAAAAGACGGCGCGGCACCCCGCCACTGGTCTCAGCGAGACGGCGTCCGCCTGGAGTGGCTGCCCAGCGGCGGCCATCACGGCGCGATGGTGCGGTTCCACGATGATGATGCCAAAAAGGGCCAGTTTCTCGAAAGCCACCGCGTGCCCGCCCGCCCAGGTGGCGACTACACCGCCAGCGCCTGGCTGCGCCCCAGCGGAACCTGCCGCCCGGGAGTGTACGTGAATTTTTATGACCTCAACGGCAGGCGCATCGCCCACCGTTTCGCCCGCACCACCGGCTCAGATCCGACCTGGCAGCAAGTCACCACACACGAGCAAGCTCCTGAGCAGGCTCGCGAGGTCGCCATCGGCATCTACGCCTACGTCGGCGATGTCGGCACCTTCGAGGCGGATGACGCCTCCCTCACCTTCACTGGCGGGCAAGACCCCCAGACCACTCGGCTCACCGTCGAGGTGCCCGGAGAAAAACCCGCCTATGAGATCGGCTCCCGCCGCGAGCTGCTGCTGGACGATTTCTTGATCGACGCCGCCAAAGGTATCGAGCAGGTGCTGCATCGGCCTGAGGCCCGCGAGGTGAGCCTCACCTGCGACGCGCCTTGGGAAGGCAACACCTCCGCCTACTACACCCTCTTTCAAGACGGCGATCTCTACCGCATGTACTACCGCGGCAGCCACTTCGATGAAGCCACCCGGAAGGGATCTCACACCGAGTTTGCCTGCTACGCGCAGAGTCGGGACGGCGTGCACTGGGAGAAACCCGCGCTGGGCTTGATCGAGTTCGAAGGCTCCAAAGCCAACAACATCGTACTCACCGAACCCGACGGCGTGCACAACTTCGCGCCGTTTCGCGATGACCACCCCGATTGCGCCCCCGAAGCCCGCTACAAAGCGCTGTGTGGCGGCAAAATGACGGTCAACGGCAAATCCAAATCCTGCCTCTACGCCTACCAGTCACCCGACGGCCTGCATTGGAAAAAGATGTCCTCCGAGCCGGTCATCACCGATGGCGCGTTCGACTCCCAAAACATCGCCTTCTTCGATCCCGAGATCGGAAAATACCGCGCCTACTGGCGTTACTTCACCGCTGGTAGCACCGATGAAAATGGCTGGAAACCCGCCGGCGTTCGCGCCATCCGCACCGCGACTTCGACGGACTTTTTGCACTGGGATGATCTGGCCAATTTGAGCTACGGAGCCATGCCGGATGAGCATCTCTACACCAACGCCGTCCTGCCCTACGAGCGCGCCCCGCACCTGTTGATCGGCTTTCCCACCCGCTTTCAACCACGCCACCAGCAGGTGGAACCCGTCTTCATGAGCAGCCGAGATGGCGTCCACTTCCAGCGTTGGCGGCAGGAGCTGATCCCCATCACCGCGCCCGAGGATCGGGATGGAAACCGCAGCAACTACATGACGCGCGGCCTCCTCAGCCTGCCCGGCAGCGATCGTGAATTGTCCGTGTACGCCACCGAGGCCTATTACACCGGCCCGGGCAGCCGCGTGCGCCGGTTTGCTTTTCGCACCGACGGCTTCGTCTCCGCCCAGGCAAAATCCACCGGAGAACTGACCACCCGCCCCATCGTCTTCCAAGGAACCTCGCTGCGGGTCAATCTCGCCAGCCGGGGAGACACGCGCTTCGAGCTGCAGGAGGAAAATGGCACACCGATTCCCGGCTTCGCCCTGGCGGATTGCGAGCCGATGAAGCTGGATGAGATCGACGCCCCCGTGCGCTGGCGCGGCGGTAGCCTGGCGAAGCTGCAAGACCGCCCGATCCGCCTGCGGGCCATCTTGAAAGACGCCGATTGGTATGCGCTGCAGTTCGCTCCCTGATCTCCACCCGCGCCCCGAGGTTGCCAAGCTCGGTGCGCGGTGACAATATCGCCACGCCAGTTTCCCCGCTGTGTCGGTGGGGAGACGGCCTCATCGCTTGTGAACGCGTACGACTTTATCATTGTAGGCAGTGGTGCGGCGGGCCTGACCGCAGCCCTTCACGCCGCCCAACACGGACGCGTGGTGATCATCACCAAACGCGGAGCCCTCGATTCCAACTCCAACTGGGCTCAAGGCGGCATCGCCTGCGTCACCAGCGATGAAGACTCCGTGGAAAAGCACGTGCAGGACACCCTGATCGCCGGAGCCGGCCTGTGCAAAGAAGAGGCGGTACGCCAAATCATCACGGAGGGACCGCGCCGCATCGATGAACTGCTGCAGTGGGGCGTGGACTTCGATCAACGCGAATCCCAGGATGGCCACCTCGAGTTCGATCTGACTCGGGAGGGCGGTCACTCCAAACGCCGCGTCCTCCACGCCGCCGACGCCACCGGCAAGGAGATCTCCGAAAAGCTCCTCGCCAAAGTGCGCGCCTGCCCCGAGATCACCGTGCTGGAGAATCACTTCGCCATCGATCTCATCACCACCGCCAAGCTCGGCCTCGTCTCTGAAGATCGTGTGCTCGGCCTTTACGTCCTGCGGGAGGAGGATGGCCACGTCCTCACCCTGCTGGGAGATCGCGTCATCCTCGCCACCGGCGGCACGGGCCGCGCCTACCTTTACACCACCAATCCCCGCGTCGCCACGGGAGACGGCGTCGCCATGGCCTGGCGCGCCGGAGCCACCGTCTCCGACATGGAGTTCGTCCAGTTTCACCCCACCTGCCTCTACCACCCCGCCAACCGCTCTTTCCTCATCACCGAGGCCATGCGCGGTGAAGGCGCACGTTTGATCGACAAAAATGGCGTCGAATTCATGCCCCTGCATGATCCCCGCGGCTCCCTCGCCCCCCGAGACATCGTCGCCCGCGCCATCGACAAGGAAATCAAACGCACCGGCGGTCCCTGCGTGTACCTCGACATCAGCCACCGCGAACCCGAGTTCATCAAAAGCCACTTCCCCACCATCTACCGCAACCTGCTGGAGCTGGGCATCGACATCACCCGAGAGCCCATCCCCGTGGTGCCCGCCGCTCACTATCAATGCGGCGGCGTGGAGACCGATCTCAATGGAGCCACCCGCATTCGCGGCCTCTGCGCCGTCGGAGAAGTGGCCTGCACCGGCCTGCACGGGGCCAATCGCCTCG
>JAGRPD010000133.1 GCA_020439875.1 Verrucomicrobiales bacterium | reverse complement strand
AGTGCATGGAGTGCATCACCGCCTGCCCGGACACCGCCCTGCCCAACACCGCGCAGGACGTCTCCACCGTCCTCAAAACGGCAGTGATGAACTACGTCACCAGCACCGATGATCGCAAAAAGCTGCTGGATGCCATCCCAGAGATCGACACCGCTGCGCGTGAAAAAATGAAGGCCGCCGTCGAGGCCAAAGCCATCACCCCCTTCAAAGACATCATCCGCGAGCAAGTCGCTGGCCTCAATCACGGCATCAGCCAGAAGGCAAAGGACGAACTCACCGCCATCATGGATCTGCTGCCGATCGCCTACGGCAACGTCCCCGCCATCTTCCGCTCCATCGAGAAGAAAAAGCCCGGTGAAGGCGGCGTCTTCATGATCCAGGTCTCCGATCTGTGCAAAGGCTGCGGCGAGTGCGTCGAACAGTGTGGCGACCACGATGCCCTGCGCATGGTGCCCGACACCGAAGAACTCAACTACCGCCTCACCTCCGCCCAAATCTTCGGCCGCCTGCTGCCCGATACACCGCAGAAATACCTCGGCCTCTACGACGACACCGCACCGCAGGACAGCCGCCCCGCCGCCCTGCGCAATCACCTCATGGTGCGCCGCAATTACGAAGCCCTCGTCTCCGGAGACGGCGCCTGCGCCGGTTGTGGAGAGAAAAGCATCCTCCGCGCCATCGCCTCCGTCACTGAGGCCTACATGCGCCCCATGTATCACAACAAGGCCAACCGTCTCTACGACAAGGCCGGACGCCTCAAAATGGACGGAGCCAAAAAGCTCGCCGCTTTGAAGGAGGAAACTCCCGAAGCCTACGCCCTCTACAAACGCACCTTCGCCCACGTCGTCATGGGTCTCGGCGGTGAAGATGATGCCGACACCACCGCCCGCATCAATGCGCATGGCGAAATCAGCGACGCTGAAATCATCGGCGGCCTCTGCGCCGTCATGAACCAAGAAGCCTTCAATCACTTCAAAGTGCAGGCCACCGATGGTCGGCTCGACAACGGCATGTCCGTCATGTTCATGGGAGCCTCCACCGGTTGCAACACCGTCTATGGCTCCACCCCGCCGTCGAACCCGCACCCCTACCCCTGGATGAACAGCCTGTTCCAGGATGGCTCCACCATTTCCTGGCTGCTGGCGGAAAGCCTGCTGCTCAACCACGCTCGCCGCTCCGTCGCCCCCGAGCGCCTCGCCGACGTCCTGCTCGGAGAGCAGGCCACCTTCTCCTCCGATGACAACTGGGACCTCACCCACCTCACCGAGACCCTGATGACCGATCAGGAGATCCGCGAGCTGCCCAAGGTGTGGATCGTCGGTGGCGACGGCGCACTGGGAGACATCGGTTTCCAAAACCTCTCCAAGGTGATGCTGCAAAACCGCCCCAACGTGAAGGCCCTCATGCTGGATACCCAGGTGTACTCCAACACCGGCGGTCAAAACAGCGACAGCTCCACCATGCTCGGCGGCTACGACATGAACCAATTCGGCCGTGCCTCCCAAGGCAAACTCACCGAGAAAAAATCCGTCGCCGAAGCCCTCACCGCCGGCCACGGCTCCCCCTTCATCGCCCAGGTCTCCATCGCCAATGCCGCCAAACTTTACAAGGCCATCCTCGACGGCCTCGAGTATCGCGGCACCGCCTTCTTCCAGGCCTACACCACCTGCCAGCCCGAGCACGGCGTCGGCGACAACATGTCCGCCGCTCAGGCCAAACTCTCCCGCGACAGCCGCGGCATGCCCGAGTTCATCTACGACCCCCAGCAGGGCGAGACCTCGCAGGAGTGCCTCGACGTCAAGGGCAACCCCACCCTCAACCGCGACTGGTGGGAGACCGCCTACTCCAACAAGGAAAAGTACAACTACACCGTCGCCCACTGGGCCATCACCGAGGCCCGCTTCCGCAAGCACCTCAAAGCCATCAGCGAAGAAGACGCCGCCAGCATGATGCTGCTGGATGACATCCTCGTCTGCATCACGCAAGACGACGTCGTCAAACGCCGCATCTTCCTCCCCACGCATCGCGCCTTCGTCCCCGACTTCGGCGTCTTCATCAAAGCCGAAGTGAACGGCAAGCTGAAGCACTTTGCCGTCAGCCGCCAAATGGTCCTCTTCGCCGTCGAACGCCGCAAAGCCTGGCGCATGCTGCAAAGCAAAGCCGGTCAGGAAAACCTCGACTACAAAGCCCAACGCGCCCTGCTCGCCAAGGTGGACAAAGGGGACATCAGCATCGCCGACCTGCGCAGCAAGACGCAGGAACTCTATGCCGCCGAACTGAACGCCTGAATCGCCACCTCATGAACTCGCTTCACTGGGGAATCCGGTCCCTCATCCTCGCCTCTCTCCTCGCAGGCTCCACTGCCATTGCGGGAGAGATTCAGGATGACTACACCCTGACACTCCCCGTGAAAAAACTCGCTGAAGATGGTCTCCGGCTCTACCAAGCCGGAACCTTCTCCGGCAGCTATGGTGGCGGTCACTACACCGATCCCGACCCCGAAACCCGAGTGAGCGACTTCTGGTCGGATGGCAACGTCTGCAAACTGGATCGCGACAACAACGGCCACCACGAAACCATCTTCCTCTTGAAGAAAGGCAAACTCGAATACGTCGGCTCGATAGGCCGCTCCGGCAATTGGGTGGACACCGCCATCAAGTACAACAAGTACAAAAAATCCTCCCTAGGCTACTTCCTCAACGCCATCCGCTGAACCAGCCCCCAATTTTTCAGCTCATTAACCCTGCTGCGGCGCACAGGCGCATCTCGCTGGGATGAACCCGTGCAAGCTGGCAGTTCCGGCCCCTCTTTGGGGAACCACGAATGGACACGAAGGCACACGAATTTCTGAAGCCCATCACGAAGAGCACCTCTTGCGCTTTTCACCGCAGGCCAAGGCGCTCGATCGAGCATTGAACCCAAGAACATTCGTGTCCATTCGTGGTTCGAATCCTGATCCATTTGCCTCGCCCAACGACCCGTCTCGTCACCTTCGCCTCAATACCCGCACCCTCTCTCGGCCCTCGCGTCCCTCAAAAGCGGCTTGTGGAATGCAGTCGCTGACGATTTCGAAGTCATCGGCAAACAGCGCATCGAGATCGGCCAGGGGCAACGGAAACGGCGGGCCCTCGTAGCCTGGATCCAAATCGGGATCAATGAACCACACACCCAGCAGCAGCCCTCCCGGTTTCAGCACCGCCTTCACGGCATCCCGATACCGCAGCCGCAACTCCGGCGGCATGCCACTGAGGCAGGTATGCTCCACCACCCCATCAAACTGACCCCGCCACTCGGAGGGCAGATCAAACAAATCGGCCTCCAGAAACCGCTCCGCATGCTGAGGATAGTTGCGCTGAGCCAAGGCCACCGCCGTGGGTGCAATATCGATACCCACCACGTCACACCCTCGGTCGGCCAGCCAAGCCAAATCATGGCCCGGACCAAACCCTGGCATCAACACCCGGCCGGCGAGTGGGCAGCGCCCCCATTCCTCCGCCAGCGGAGGTGCCACCGCACCACGATCCCAATGCGCTTCATTCGCCACGTATTTCGCTTCCCAATCAATCATCCGATCACCAGACCCACCTCCGTTCCCTTTGGCAAGACCGATTTCCCTTCTTCATCCCATTTTGCCACCGTGCGCTGAAACTTTGAATCGGATCAGATTGATCGCGTCCCGTTTGACCACCGTCGTTACCCGCTTTTTGGGGGTTTCGGACGATGATTGAGACGACGATGCCCTCCAGTCCCTCATTTTCCCCAGTTGCGATCTCCCGGCCCTTCACCGTATGCTTCGTGATGATGCGCGCCCTCCTCCTCACCTGTCTTCTGATCGGCTCCCAAGCCATCCTCGCTGCAGAACCCCCTCATCATCCGCCCCCGGCTGCGGACAAGGAAAAGTCCACGCCCGACAACAATACGGACGAGGACTCAGCCGCCAACGACGACGCCCAAAAGGAGGGCGAAAAATCGGATCCCAAGGAACCGTCTGACAGCGTCACCGAGCATCGCATGGTCCTCAATGGCCAGCCTCTGGAATACACGGCCACGGCAGGATTCCTGCCGCTGGTCGATCCCAAAGGCGAGGAGACGGCGCGCATTTTTTACATCGCCTACACCGCCAAAAATTCGAAGCCAGGCCAACGGCCCCTGACCTTTTCGTTCAACGGTGGCCCTGGCTCCTCCTCGGTGTGGATGCACCTGGGCCTGTTGGGACCCAAACGCGTCAAGCTGAAAGACAACGGCTTCGCTGTACCGCCTCCCTACCGACTGGTCGATAACGAGCAGTGCCTCCTCGACACCACCGATCTGGTGTTCATCGATCCCGTCGGCACCGGTTACAGTCGCGCCACGAAACCCGAGGACGCCGCCAAGTTTCACGGCGTGCGGGAGGATGCTCAGAGCGTAGCTGAATTCATCCGCCTCTACGTCACTCAAAACGAACGCTGGCTCTCGCCCAAATTTCTGATCGGCGAAAGCTACGGCACCACCCGTGCGGCAGCGCTCTCTGGCGAATTGCTCAACACCCACCGCATGAACCTCAATGGCATCATGCTGGTCTCCACGGTTCTCAATTTCCAAACCGTTTGGGGTGGCAGTGGCAATGACTTGCCTCACGTGATGTACCTGCCCAGCTACGCCGCGACGGCCTGGTACCACAAAAAACTGTCGCCCGCCCTGCAGCAACTGCCGCTGGAGAAAGTCCTTTCGGAAGCCGAAAACTTTGCTCTGGGCGAATACAACGAAGCCCTCACTCGGGGCACTTCCCTGCCCGCCGCTCAGCGTCGTCAGATCGCGCAGCGCATGGCTCAGCTCACCGGTTTGAGCGAGACCTTCGTGACCGAGTCCGACCTGCGCGTCCCCCTGCATCGCTTCAACGCCGAACTGCTGCGTGCCGAAAAGAAGGTGGTGGGCCGCTTTGACTCCCGCTACACCAGCCTCGTCCAGGATCCGCTCAGCGAAAACGCCGAAACAGATCCCAGTGCGGACGCGATTTTTTCCGCCTTTGCCTCAACCTTCAACGACTACATTCGCCGTGATTTGAAATTCGAAAAAGACGAGCCCTACGTCATTCTTGGAGGCGTCGGCAAATGGAACTGGAATGCGGAAAACCAGTTCGCCAACGTTGCCGATACCTTGGCAGAGAGCATCACGCAAAACCCCTTTTTGAAAGTGCACGTCTCCAGTGGCCACTACGATCTGGCCACTCCCTACCTCGCCACGCGCTACACCTTTTGGCATCTCGACGTCCACCCTGATCTCCAAAAGAACGTGATCATGGACGACTACGATGCAGGCCACATGATGTACCTGAATCTGCCCGATCTCAAAAAGCAGAAGACCGATCTTTCCAACTTCATCCGCGAAGCCAGCAAGAACTGATCGGCCCGAGATCAACTCGTGCACAACGTCGCTGCGGCGATTCGCGGGGTCATTGCTGAACGCGATCCAGACAGCTCTTACTCAGGGATGGAAATGAAGATCTGGGGACAGCAGTATGGTTTGACCTCCAGTGCGGTGCTGCCCTGGCATTGCTCACCGCCGGGGCCTTCATAGGTGGCAGTGATGGTGACAAGGCCGGTTGCCGTGGGTGTGCCGGTGATGGCTCCGGTGGTTGCATTGAGTGATAGGCCAGCGGGCAGGCCCACGCTGGTCCAGGTGTAGCTGCTGCCGCCCGGTGCACCACTGGCCACGGGGCTAGCATTGTAAGCGGTCCCCACCGTACCACTGGCGAGCGGATTGGGGGTGACGGTGATGATGGGGCAGCTGAACGGATTGATCGTCAGTGTCGTGGTGCCGATACAGCCATTGGCATCGGTGGCCGTAATCGTCGCACTTCCGTCAACTGTGGGTGTGCCGCTGATCGCACCGGTGCTCGGAT
>JAGRPD010000132.1:12596-12942 GCA_020439875.1 Verrucomicrobiales bacterium | reverse complement strand
ACCAGGCCGGCACCCTGAGCGGCAATCCGGTCGCCATGGCGGCGGGGCTGGCGCAGCTGCGGGAGCTGGATCGGCAGCATGGCTACGCGCGGATGGAGGAGCTGGGGGCGATGATGGAGGAGGCGGTGCGCGGGGTGCTGGCGGAAAAGGGGCTGCCGTGGCGATTTTACCGACGCGGTAGCATGTTCTGCCTGTTTTTCACGGAGCGTGAGGTGCACAGCCTGGAGGATGCGAAGACGGCGGATCTGGAGGTGTTTCGCCGGTTCTTCACGCATTGCTTGGATCGCGGGGTTTATTTTGCGCCTTCGCAGTTCGAAACGGGCTTCATTTCACTGGCGCATGGGCC
>JAGRPD010000132.1:0-12525 GCA_020439875.1 Verrucomicrobiales bacterium | reverse complement strand
GTGAAGGATGTGGTGATGTTGGGTGTGCCTCGTTCAAGTGGGATCCTGCTGTCGCCGGCGGCGCTGCCGGGGCGCTTCGGCATGGGGGAGATCGGGCGGGAGGCGTGGCACTGGCTGGAGGCGCTGGTGGAGATGGGACAGACGGTGTGGTGGACGCCGCCGCTGGGACCGGGGGCGTTTGGCGCGGAGCCGCTGTGCGGTCTGGCGGGAAATCCGCTGCTGGTGAGCTTTGACGCGCTGCGCAATGACGGGGCGCTGCTGCCGGGGGATTTGGCGCTGCTGCCGGCTTTTCCGAGTGGTCGGATCGATGCGGGGCCGACGGCGGAGGTGCGAGGGGCGTTTTTGCAGCTGGCGGCGCGGCGTTTTCTGAGTCAGTGCGAGGCTAGTCCGCTGATGGCGCGGGCGTTTGAGCTGTTTTGCGATCGGGAGTCGGAGTGGCTGGAGGATTGGGCGCTGTTTGCGGCACTGAGGCAGGAGCAGGGCGGGCGCGACTGGCAGGACTGGCCGTCGGGGCTGGCACGGCGGGAGGCGGCGGTGATGGCGGATGCGATGGTGCGGCTGGCTGCCGAGATCGAGGAGGCGAAGGTGCTGCAGTTTTTCTTCCACCGGCAGTGGCAAAAGGTGCGGCTGCGGGCGCGGGAGCTGGGGGTGGTGCTGCTGGGGGATCTGCCGCTGGCGGTGCGGGCGGAGAGCTGCGAGGCCTGGGCGCGGCAGGAGCTTTTCTCCCCAGAGGCGCGTGGCTGGCTGCTGCCCGAGGCTGGGGCGACTGAGGATGCGGAGATGTGGTGGCGGATGCGGCTGAGCCGCCAGCTGGATCTGACGGATTGGGCGCGGCTGGAACTGCCGCCGGAGGAGACGGCTGGGCCGTTGCCGACGGGGGAGCTGTGGCAGCGGCTGCGGCAGGATCTCTCGGCGCTGCCGGTGCTGATGGATGGGACGGCGGGGGCGGCACGACCGGAGTGGATGGCGGCGCTGCGGCTGACGCTGCACGGCTTTGCCCAGGAGGAGGGTGGCCACGGCATGTTGCCCGAGGAGGTGGAGGCCGAGGCGGCGGCCTGCCTGGGGACGGCGCGCACGAGTTCGGTGCGGAGTTTTCTGTCGGCAGCCACGGATTCGCCTGCGGGCGAGGCCCAACGCGCCTGGCTCGGTGCCTACCTGGGGCGGGAGGATCTGGATTCGAGTGAGGCGGTGCAGGCCTGCGTGGAGCGGGTGCTGCGCAGCCCGGCGGAGCTGGCGCTGCTGCCGCTGCGGGATGTGCTGGCGCAGGCGGACGACGGTCCGGTGGGCTGCTGGCGCTTCTCGTGGAGCGCGCTCAACGAGGAGACGCGCCAGTGGCTGCGGCGGGAGACGGAGCAGGCGGGTCGGCTCTGAGTGGCACGGCGGTGGCCAGCGCGGAGACGGTGAAGCCGAACTCCTCGGCCCACGCGCTGAGCACGGGCAGCAGCTCCCTGGCCGGTAGGGCAAAGCTGGTCACCCGATCCGCCCGGGCGATGTTGAGGCCGACGAGCTGGCCCTCCAGGGTGAAAAGCGGACCACCCATGTCGCTGGGAGCCAGGGGCAGATCGTGCTGCAGCACGCGGGAAAAGCCGTCGGTGCGGAGTGAGACGCCGCCGTTGCCAAAGTCTTCGCCGCTGGCGTTGGTCTGCATGCGGGCGCGGCTGGCCACCTGGATGCGCTTGCGCAACTCCTCATCGCCCCGCCGAATCAGAAACTCCAGCTCCCGGCCCGGAGGTGTGCGTTTCACCCGGCGGATCACATCGCCCTGATTCGCCACGGTCTCGCCATCCACGGCCAGCAGGGAGTCACCACGGCGCAGCCCGGCCCTTTTGGCGGGGCTGTCGGGGATGATGGTGTTGATGCGCACGGTGTCTTGGCTATCGGGATCGAAGGTGATGCCGATGGCACCTCCCTGGCTGCTGATGGCGCGTTCTTTGGCGCTGACGACGCCGAGGCGCAGCTCAGGAAGGGGCGGATTTTTTCCCTCCGGTCGCGGCAGGGTGGGAGCCACCAGCCAGGCACCGAGGGTGGCATCGGCGGCAGGCTGCCAAGGGGCCGTTGTCAGAGCCAGCGGGCTCTCGCCAGCGGCCAGTTGAATCTTTGCCAGCACCAGGTCCAGCTTCTCATCGCGAGCGCAGAGTTCCACCCGCCGGGGTTCGCCCGGCAGCCCGCGCAGGCGGAGCTTTTCCAGATGCGGCACCTCGGAGGACTTCGTCAAAAAGTGGCCCGTCGGACTCACCCAGGTCACCAGTACCACCGCGCGTCCGCCGCGAGCGGGCTCCAGCCAGGCCACGCCCGGCAGCAAGCGATCCGCCAGGGGCCGCAGCGCCTGCTCGGTGGCGGCTCCATTGCGCAGTGGCAGCGCCACCAAGTCACCCACCTCTTCGCGGTCCGCAGCCATCACGGAGCCGCCTCCGAGCGCGACCGTGAGCAAAATCCACCGCAGGCAGAAGCGGTGCAAAGGCAGGGCAATGAAAGGTTTCACGAGTTTGAAGAGGGTTTGCGCCCCAGCAGCACCTCCAGCGTCTGCTCCTGGCCGCCGCGTTCGATGCGCAGCTGCAGCAGATCCCCAGGGGGGCGCTCCTTGATGAGTCGGGAAAAATGGGTGTCGTCTTCGATCTCGGTTCGGTCCAGTCGCAGCAGCCGATCGCCCGCTTTGAAGCCCGCTTTCTCCGCCGGTGAGTTGGCGACGACCTCCTCCACCGTCAGGCCCTTGGTCTCGTCCATTACCGTCGCCACCCCCAGGTAGCCCCCGCTGCCCGAGGACCACACCCGGATCACGCCACCGTCTTTGAGCGTCTCCCAACCTCGGAAAA
Source organism: Verrucomicrobiales bacterium (assembly GCA_020439875.1). Taxonomy (GTDB): domain Bacteria; phylum Verrucomicrobiota; class Verrucomicrobiia; order Verrucomicrobiales; family Verrucomicrobiaceae; genus JAGRPD01. The sequence continues at coordinate 9,712 of JAGRPD010000132.1, read as the reverse complement.
ACGGGGCCAACGAAATGTGCATGTTTTGCTCCCGGCCCTCCCAAATCTGACTGTGAATCCCGATCAGCTGGCCTCTCAAATCAAACAGCGGACCCCCCGAGTCGCCGCCCATCAGCACGCAATCGCTTTGCAAGCCGTTGGCCGAATGTTTCAGCACCCGCCCCACCCGCAGCACCACCCCGCGATCCTCATCGTAGCCGCCCGGATGCCCCATCGCCACGCACCACTCGCCCACCCGCGTCTGGCCCGTGTGACGCCGCAGCGGCACATGCGGCCAATCCCGCCGATTTCCCCTCAGCTGCGCCATGCCCGCGTCGGTGGCGGTGTCCAGACCCAGGGTCGTGACCACCGCGACTTTGCCGTCCGCCAGCACCACGTTCATGCGTTTTCCCGGCTCCTCCGTCACATGCGCCGCCGTCAGGATCAGCCCATCCGGAGAGACGATCACCCCCGAAGCCGTCCCCTGCCGATGTCGGAGCACCACCACCGCCGGACTCACCCGAGGCAGCATCGCCTGCACCCCACGCTGCACCTGCTGCAGATCCGCCAGCGTGATGCCCTCCGCCTTCACCGCACCCGGCACCGGTAGCTCGCGCCCCGAGACAACACCCATCCCCCCGGCAGCCAGGGGCAAACCGATCAGCCAGAGTCGAAACAAGCGCCGCATAAAAAACACCGCACCATACGGATTCCGTCCGCAACGGTCAATGCCCGAGCAGAGGGGGCGGGACGGCTGTAGAGGCGGGCAGTCACCGCCCGGGGTGGCAGGGCTGTAGAGGCGGGCAGTCACCGCCTGGGCGGGAGGGCAGGCGTAGTGAGGGCGACTCGCCCTCACCGGGGAGGGAACACAGATGCAAAAGGCAAAACACCCCAAAGCCAGAATCCCCAACCATCCCTTCACCCACCCGATCCGCTGCGGTTTTTTGTTGGCGCAGCCCAGAGGGCAGGCTTACATGGCAGCGTGGAAGACACGGACTACAAGGTAAAATTGGAGGTCTTTGAAGGCCCCCTCGACCTGCTGCTATACCTCATCAAAAAAGATGAGATCGATATCTATGATGTCTCGATCGAGCGCATCACCCAGCAGTACCTCAAGTACATCGACACTTTCAAAATGCTCAACATCGAGCTGGCCAGCGAGTTCATCGTCATGGCCGCCAACCTCATGTACATCAAAAGCCGCGAGCTGCTGCCCAAACTCCAGCAGCCACCGGATGAAGAGGCCGAGGAGGACGATCCCCGCTGGGAGCTGATTCGCCAGCTCGTCGAGTACAAAAAATTCAAGGACGCCGCCCAGTTCCTCGGCCTTCAAGAGGTCAAGAGCGAGGAATTCTTCGCCACCAGCCCCGAGGTGCCCGATCTCAGTGCCCCACCACCCGTCGCCCAGGTCGGCGTGTTCGATCTCATCCGCGCCTTCCAGCGGGTGCTGAAGCGTTTTGAAAACACCACCGACATCCGCGAGATCGTCGATGATCGCTACACCGTGGCGGATAAAATCGAGCACCTGCTGGAGACCATCCTCGCCGGCAGTCGCGTGCCGTTTGAGAGCCTCTTTTCCTCCGCCGCCAGCCGCAGCGAGGTCATCGTCACCTTCCTCGCCATGCTGGAGCTGATCAAACTCAACCACCTCCAAGTGGAGCAGGAGATCCTCCTCGGCAGCATCGTCGTCATCCGCCCCGCCGACGCCTAACGTCATGGCCCAACCTCAACCCGCACCCATCGATCCCGCCACGCTGCCTCAGCTGGCCCGCCACACCATGGCTGCGGCCAAGTTTCCCGTGCTGGCCACGCTGGATGGAGATCAGCCCCGGGTGCGTCCGGTGTCTCCCGTGCGCACCGATGGCTTCATCGTGTATGTCGCCAATCTAACCCGTTACGGAAAAACCGCAGAAATCGCCGCCAATCCCAAGGTGGAGCTGTGTTATACCGATGAGGATCACAATCAGGTCCGCATCACCGCCGTGGCCGAAGTACTGGCGGATCCCGCCTTACTCGCTCAGATCTGGGAATCCAACGCCCTCCTCCGCGCCTACCTGCGCACCCCCGACAATCCGGAACTCATCATCTACCGCATGAACCCCCAGCGCGTGCGATACATGAAGGAATGGGCGCTCGAATATCACGAGGTTCCCCTCGATCCAAGCTAACTCACTGCTCCTTCAGCGAACAGAAGCCCCCACTCACTTCCCTTTCTTCCCCGGATCGGTGTACGGCGGGCGGTCAAAGGCATCGTCGATCACACGCGGATCGTGATTTGCCTTCAGCTCGGCCATTAGCTTCTCGCGCAACGCCCTGCGCTTTTCCTCATACGCCGTCATTCCCGCAAGGTTGTGAACCTGATCGGCATCAGCGCTCACATCGTAGAGTTCCTCTTCCGGCCGCTGGCCAAAGCCAAGGTTCCACATTTCCGCGATCGCCGCGTCGCCCTCGCGCGAAACAAACCAACTCCGCGTCGGCCCAAAATCGATGTCCATCCGCCGGCTTTCCGTGTCCGCCGTGTTCAGCGGCGGTGTTGCGACCGGCCAGCGATCCGGTTTGAAGTTGAGGATGTAAAGAAAGTCGCCGTCGCGAATCGCGCGCTGCGGATACGGCAGATTGCCTTCGCGGGCTGTGTTCACATGCGTCTCTCGCCCCGTGATGATCCAGCCGCGCAGGGACGCATCGCTGCCACCTTGGTTCAGCGCTGGCAGCAGGTTCTCGCCATTCATGTCCGCCGACTTTTCCAATCCCGCCGCTGCCAATAACGTCGGTGCCAGATCCAGCAGCGACACCGGCACCCGCACGTTACGCCCCGGAACGATGTGATCCGGCCATCGCATCATCAAGGGCACTTCGGTGCCGAAGTCATAGAGGTTGGTCTTGCCGCGAGGAAACCCCGGCGCGCCGTGGTCTCCCGACACCGCAAACACCGTGTTGTCCAGCTCGCCCCGCGCCTCCAACTCCTCCAGCAGCACACCCACCGCCGCATCAAAGGCCAACGCCTCACCCAGGTAGTCGGCAAAGTCCTCGCGAATCTCCGGTTCATCGGGCAGGAAGGACGGCAACCGTCCCTTCAAAGAATCCGGTTCGATACCCCAAAGCGCCTTGCCAGATCCCCGCTGCCAGGGCCGGTGCGTGTTGGTCGGATTGAACCAGTAAAAGAACGGTTGCCCCTCTTTTCGATCCGCCAAAAAGGCGCGGAAATTGCCCCGCACTTCCTCAAGCAACTCGCGCTTCCCGCCCTCCACACTCTTCGCCTTCGTCACGTTTTCCGAGAAGCTGTTGAAGCGCTTGCCCGCCTGCTGGTAGTTGCGGTTTTTGCCCCCCATCCGGTCCTCCGACAGATGCATCTTGTAGGTCCAGCCGATGTGGTATCCCGCCTCCTGCAGCATCAGCCCAAACCCCTTCGCCTCGTTCCAGGGATCGATCACCTTGTCTCCATTCCACGGATGATGCAGTTGCGAGTGGCTGCCATTGCGAAAAAAGTGTCGCCCCGTCAGCAAGGCCGCGCGCGATGGCGTGCAAGACGGCGCACTCACATACGCCCGCTGAAACAACGCCCCCTCCCGCGCCACGCGATCCAGGTTCGGCGTTTGAATCACCTCATTGACCGAACCCGCCACCGCGTAGGCGCTGGCGTAACGCCCGAGATCGTCGGCGAAGGCGAGCAGGACGTTCGGTTGAGATTCAGCACCAGCCGCCCGGCACCACAGGCCCAGCGAGACAACGATGAAACACAGTTTCTGCATCGGTAGGAAACGCCTGGCCGTTGAGATTCTAACCGTCAACGATCCCTGCCGCCCAATCAACCTCCCGGGGTTTGTTTTGCCTTGCCCTACCTGCCGTCTTTCTCTAAATCCTCTGCTCATCCTTCTTATGAACATCCAAATTTCTCGCGACGGTCAAACCTTTGGCCCCTACAGCCTCGATCAATTGCAGCAAAACCTTGATGGCGGCAGCATCTTTCCCACCGATCTCGCTTGGTTTGAGGGCGCGCCCCAATGGATGCCGGTCAGCCAAGTGCCGGGCATTCGCATGCCGGTGTTTTCCAAGACGGCCCCACCCGCCCTGCCTCCACGTCCCACTCAAACCTCCACTTCGGGAACCGCTGTTTGCAGCTTGATTTTCGGCATTTTGGCCTGGGTGTTTCTTCCCATCATCGGTGCTCTGGTCGCGGTCGTCACCGGCCACATTGGACTTTCAGGAATCAATAGGAGCGACGGGCAAAAAAGTGGTCGCGGCCTCGCCATCGGCGGCTTGGTTTTGGGATACGTCAATCTGGTTCTCTTGCCGATCATCCTGCTAAGCCTAGCTGTTCCCACATTCAATGTCGTTCAGGAAAAGGCCAACCAGATGGCAACAGGCAACAACGCCCGCCAAGTCGTGATGGCCTGCAAGGTTTACGCAGTGGACCACGGCGGCTCCTTCCCTCCATCCTTGGATGCCCTTGTCCCTGAATACATCGAAGCTCCCGAAGTGCTACAATCCAGACCTCCCTCCGAAGATGGTGACGTTTCCGGCTTTGAGTACACTACCGGCCTCACCGACTCGGATCCCGGTGAGACCGTTGTGCTGCAGAGCAAACGAATTTACAGGCTGAACAAACGCGTCATCGCCCGCCTCGACGGCAGCTTTGAGGTCATCAAGGAAGAGTAGCCGCAGGTAAGCGTCGGGACCGACCCTCCTCCGCTGATCGTGCACCAACCCAGCAGCGGCGGTCTATGACCGTCGCAGCGCTGTAGCGGCGGTCTATGACCGTCGCCGGCGAATGAGCAGCGCGGAGCCCCGCGTGGGAAATCGGACATCCATCGGCGGTGACGCCCGTTTCGTTGAGGATTTGCAAGAGGCTCAGTCTAGCCAAATTTTTCTCCCCGATGCCTTCGATCCTTGATTCCGCCTCTCCGTCCCTTCCAGCCAACGCTCCCTGCTGGGTCCGCGCCCACGCCGGGACTGCCCCAGCACGCGGCGCGGTTTGTTTTTGTGAACGATGTGCTGGTCGGCACAGCAGGTCTCTTTTTGCACGCTGGACAGCTTGATCAGACGCTTCTGTGAACGAATGGTCACGCATGAGACGCCCGTTGCCAACGCCGGGCCTTCAAGTCAGAATCGTCACACCATGTCCTCCTCGATACCCGCAAGCAATCCTGGCACACCTTGGCAGCCTCTGGCACCTGAGGACCTCCAGGGCGAGCTGCCTGCGTACGAAATTCTCGGGCTGCTGGGCCGGGGCGGCATGGGGGCAGTTTACAGGGCGCGGCAGAAATCGCTGAACCGCGAGGTGGCCATCAAGGTGCTGCCGCCGGTCGCGGGGGGGGACCACTCTGCGGCGAGTGCGGAGCGGTTCAAGATCGAGGCGCAGGCCATGGCACGACTGAACCACCCCGGCATCGTGGCCGTGTATGACGCGGGGGAAACGCCGGGCGGGCTGCTGTATTTCGTCATGGAGATGGTGCATGGCACGGACGTGGCGCAGATGATCCGCGGCAGTGGGAAGCTGCCCGCGGCGCATGCCCATGCCATCGCCGCGCATGTGTGCGACGCGCTGGCCTACGCGCACATGAACGGCCTGATTCACCGCGACATCAAGCCCGCCAACATCATGGTGGACACGCAGGGTCGGGTGAAGGTGGCTGACTTCGGCGTGGCCAAGGCGTTGGACTTGGCGACAGACTCCACCCCGACCAATACCGCTGTGGGCACGCCGGACTTCATGGCACCCGAGGCATGGACTCCCGGCATGCAGCTGGATGGCCGGGCCGACCTGTATGCGGTGGGCGTCATGCTGTACCAGATGCTGACCGGAAACATTCCGCGCGGGGTATGGCGGCCGGTCAGCGTCGTCGTGCCAGGACTGGACCCACGGTTTGACCAGATCCTTTTCAAGGCCATGCAGATGGATCGCGAAGAGCGGCATAGCAGCGCCACGGATCTGCGGCAGGATCTCGACTCACTGCTGCTGGAGACGGTGACAGCCCCGGAATTGCAGCAGTTTTACCAGGACCAGACGGATCATGCGCCGCCGACACAAACCGTGCCTGAAGGCACCGGGACGACCGGCCTCGCCGTCCGCCGGAGGCCGGCGAAGCCCAAAACCCTGCCCGTCGCCGGCCTCGCCGCCGCCGCAGTCTTTGGCTTCGCTATCAGCACCTTCGTGATGTTCGGTACCGGCAAGAAGCCGACACCCACAGATGGAACGGCCGCGTCCTCCGTCAAAGCCCCCATCTCGCCGCCTCTGCCCATTGCGGTGGCGAAAGCGCCCGAGCCGCCTCAAGCGAAGCCGCCCGAGGCCAGCCCCCCTCCCGCTCCGACGGCGGGTGGAATCGCGGCCGCAGACGAGGCGGGCAAGCCAGTGCAAACGATGGCTTCTCTGAAAGTCGAAACGCCCTCTACTGCCCCGGTGGGACCTCTCCCCGGCACCACGGAAAAACCCGCTGCTCAATTCCCGCCGGAGCTTGCCATGCTCGACAAACAGTTCACCCAGCTCCGGGCAGAGCGTGTCATCGCCCCGTTCGAGGCCGATCTGGCAAAGCTGAACACCAGCTACCTCGGCGGCATCCGCACCAAGATTGCGGAGGAAAAGGCGTCCGGGCACCTCAATGGCATCCTCGCCCTCGAAGCCGAGCAAGAAGCGGTGGCAGAGGCCCTCAAGCCTGAGGGGCGGAGTTCGGAAAACCCTGCCTCATCCCCTGTCCCGGACACTGATGATGAGAAAACCCCGCCCAGTCTGAAGGCCCTCCGCGCCATCTACCGCCAGCAGTTCGCCCATCTCAGCGCCACCCAGGCAGCAAGTCTGCAAGCCCTCATCGAGCCGCTGGACAAGCGCCTTGGCCAGATGGAGGCGGACTTCACCAAGGCCGACCACCTGGCCGATGCGAAGCTGGTGCGCAAATACCGGGAGGCGCTGGGTTACGCAGCCGTCCCGGCAACCGGAGGGGCGGCTGTCCCGTCCCCCGCCCGACCGGGCAGTTCCCCCGGGCTTCCACCTGTCAATGCGCGCGCCCTGAAAACAGGCTACACCAATTCCCTGGGCATGAAGTTCGCCGCCGTCGAAGGCACGGAAGTCATGTTCTGCATCCACGAGACGCGCTACAAGGACTACGCGGCGTACGCAGGGGCGGTGCTTGATGTGGACGGTTCGTGGAAGGACCAAACCATCGACGGCTACGCCATCACCCAGCACAATGAGGATCACCCCGTGATGAACGTCAGCTGGGAGGACGCGCAGGCATTCTGCGCCTGGCTCAGCAACAAGGAAGGCATGACCTACCGGCTGCCCACGGACCGGGAGTGGAGCATCGCCGCAGGCATCGGAGATGCAGAGGACTGGACGCCAGGTACCACCCCGGACACCGTGACCCAGGAGTCAGCTGCATTCCCCTGGGGCACCAAGTGGCCGCCGCCCAGAGGCAGCGGCAACTACTCCGATCAAAGCCGCAAAGCCGCGAGAATCGCAGGCCCCAAGACGGCGGGGTTCCTTGATTTGGATGACGGTTACCCCACGACCGCGCCGGTGATGAAGTTCAAGCCGAACAAGTTTGGCCTCTACGACATGGGGGGCAATGTGGGGGAGTGGGTGGGGGACCTGTATGACAGCGCTCTGGACCGCCGCTGGGTGCGCGGTGCCACCTGGTGGGCAAGCCAGCCCCGTCCCATGCACTCATCCTTCCGCCTCGCCCATCCACCCGACACCCGCACCGCCAGCAACGGTTTCCGCGTGGTGCTGATGCTGCGCTGAGCCCACGCTGCCACTCCCATCGTTTCACCCAAATTCCCTCTTGTCGCCGATGATCACGCTTTCGTGAACTTGATGAAAAACCGCGATGTTGCCGCCGAGATCACTTTGGCGCTGAAAGCCTTGGGCCGGGGATCGCGGCAGGGGCATCGGCCGAGCGCGCAGGAGGACTTTGGGGTTTATACCGGGGACCTGAGGAGGGTGGTGGGTGATTTCAAAGTACAACTCAAAGGTGCAGAGGGTAAGGCAGTTCACGAACTCGCGCTTCAGTTGCTGGGCAAGAAGGTCACGGAGTGCCGACAAGTCGCTTATGAATTGATTGCAGGACACAAGGCAGCGCGCGAGTTGCTCGACGTGGGGCGGGTCGAACGCCTCGGTCAGGGTTTGGACAACTGGGCCTGTGTGGACAATTTCTGCGCCTACATCGCCGGGAAGGCGTGGCTCGAAGGCCGCATCCCGGACGCGGTGGTGGAGCGCTGGGCGGTCTCATCCGACCTTTGGTGGCGGCGGGTCGCGGTGGTCTCGACGGTGGCGCTCAACAACAGGTCGAGGGGTGGCAGGGGAGATCCTTCACGCACGCTCATGATTTGTGAAAGGGTGGCTGCGGATCCCGAGATCATGGTCCAGAAAGCGATCAGTTGGGCGTTGCGGATGCTGGTGCCGTGGGATCGCGAGGCGGTGGAGGGATTTTTGAATCGCCATCGGGATCGGCTCTCCAGTCTGGTTCTGCGCGAGGTGACGCGGAAGTTGCGGACGGGGAAAAAGAACTGACCTTGGGCGCGGCATCGTCTCGAGTGCTTTCCGATGGGAAACCGCTGAATGGATGCTGCGGGGATTTGGATTTGTCCTTGCGAGAGGGGCGGGCAGAACTCACCATGAGAATCTCATGGCACGTTCTGCTCTCAAACGATTCGCTCCGATCTGGCTTCCTCTGCTGGTGTTGATCATTTTGCCCGCTGCTTTGGTGGGGGGCTACATGGTGCGGTTTGGTTATGATCCGCAGGAGGCGTGGTTGGCGGTGCGGCATTTCAGTGAGTCGGGCACGCGGTATGGGCAGGGTTTTGAGGAGCGAAACTTCGCGGCGGTGCGCCAGGGGATGCGCGGAGATGAGGTGCATCGCCTGCTGGGTCAACCGATGGAGGGGCACTTGGTGGATGGAAAACCGGGGCGAGTTTGGAGGTTCTCTTTGCCCCAGCCTGGAAAGACGTGGTTTCATGAACGCGCTATCCTCTTTGATCTGCCGCCGGGGAAACCACCTGTTGTTTCCGGGGTTTGGCATCGCTTTCATTCAGCCGATTTGACCAATGAAGTTCCGTGATTTGATTGCTCGAAAGGAAGAGCCTTCCAGAGGCCGCGCTCTTGGCTTTCTGGGGGCGGGGATGGCGTTGATTTTGGGCTGCCTCAGCTCCTGCACCGGGGGCAACAGCAGCGGCGGGCTGCCGAGAAATCTGCCGCACATTGCGGTGAACAGTTCTTCAGCGACGCCCCCGCATTCCATGTCTCGGGGAGAGTACCCGTTTGATTCGCGGGGGAATTACGTGACGTCTTGGGCTGCGGAGGGTCGGGGTGCCACGTCGGCTGACTCGCAATATCAGGCGTGGAAAAGTTCCCACTCCAGCCCCAGCGTGACGCGAGTGTCTTCATCGAGCAGCTCGCGCCCTACGACGAGCCGATCCTCCTCCAGCAGCTCGAGCCGGACGAGTTCGACGAAGAAGCCGACGGCTTCGCGGTCGAGCACGATTTATCACACGGTGCGGTCGGGAGAGACGCTGTATGGACTGGCAAGGAAGTATGGGACGACGGTTTCTAAGATCAAATCGGCCAACGGTCTGAAGTCTGACTTGATTCGAATCGGTCAGAAGATCAAGATCGTGCGATGAGGTGCGGTCAATTTCGAAAAATCAGTGGGTTGGTTCTGGGGTTGTGCGGGTTGGGGCTGAGCGGTGCGTGGGCTCAGGCGATCCCTTTTTCGACCGTGGTCATTGACGCGGGGCACGGCGG
>JAGRPD010000131.1 GCA_020439875.1 Verrucomicrobiales bacterium | reverse complement strand
GTCTTTTCCCCGCGCTTTTGCCAGTAGCCATTCATGGTGGGGCGCAGGGGACTGGGTCCGTGCTCGGCGATCTTGCGGTCGTCGGGCTGGGGGCCTTGGCGGGTGACGGTGACGTATTTGGCAAAGGCCGTTCGGCAGCCCTCCGCCCACTCCACATCGCCCATGGCGGCCAGTTCGATGAGGGACTGGCCAAAGGTCAGCATGTGCCCTGCGAAGCCCTGGCCGTAGTCTTTGAAGCGCTCCACCGCTGCGCTGGCTTCCGCCAGGACAAATCGGGACGCTGCCGCAGTCTGCGTGAAGGGAGGAATTTCGAGATCCGGATCAGCGGCTTCATCGCGCCAAGGCGTCATGGCACGGATGAGCTTTGCAATGCCCGCCACCCGCTCGGGCGTGGCAGCGCGGGGTAGCATGCGAAAGGCCTTGATGGCCAGCATGGCAAAGATGGCGTTGTGGCCGACCTGCCGCAGGGAATCGCCTGCCTCCAGCAGGGCCTCACCGATTTGCTCAGCGGCGTCCGGCACCGGATCCGCCTCGGGGAAGGGGCGGCACAGGGGTTTTTGAGCCCAGTTGGCGTCAAACAGGCGCTCAATGCGGGTGCGCGCTGCCGTGGGGAGAGCGTTTTCTTCCGCTAGGAGATGGGCCGAGATCAGGCTGGCTCCGCGATGTCCGTCGGCGAAGTAATCGCCCTCCACGGACCGCGCCATGGCGTTGAGTCCGAGTTCTACCAGATGCAGGTCTGCGGGGTCATGCTCCCGCCCCGACTCTGGGCCTGCGCCCCAGGCTCCCGCCCCAAACAGACCACAAACCCCCGAGGAAGCCAGCCACACAAATTCCCGACGTTGCATTGAATCCGCCTTCATGATCGAGCACTCTAGCTCGGGCTGAGGGAAAAGGCGACGGGGAAGTGGTGGCGATGCCAAAATGGTCGGGCCGGCGAGATTCGAACTCACGACCTCTTGCACCCCATGCAAGCGTTCTACCAAGCTGAACTACGGCCCGAAAAGCTTCCCCGCGCGTGGGCGCGGCGAACCGCTATGGTGCACGGTCGGCGAGCCTTTGCAACTGGATCTTTGCGGATGTTGACGTGAATTTTCCAAGGTGGGTCCGTGGATCCAGGAAACAGGGAGTAGGCAGAGCGGCGCGAAGAGGTCCTTTATTTCAGCGAAAACCCAGCTTGTCAGCCTCTGCGGGAGGCCACAAGCTGTTTGCTCCGTATGTTGGAACTTCGTGCTGCCGAATTTTTCGCGGGGATTGGTCTCATGAGAATGGGGCTGGATCGCGAAGGTTGGTCCACGGTTTGGGCCAACGACATTGATGAAAAGAAGTGGCAGATGTATCGAGCCAACTTCAACGCCAGTGCCAGTGAGTTTGTGCTGGGCGATGTGCATGAAATCGAAGGGAGAGATATCCCCGACATCGACCTCGCCACGGCCTCATTCCCCTGCAATGATTTGTCGCTGGCAGGATCGAGGCATGGTCTCGCCGGGCAGCAATCTTCTGCGTTTTGGGGATTCATTCGCGCGATTGAAAGCATGGGGCACCGGAGGCCGCCGCTGGTTTTGTTGGAGAATGTTGCTGGGTTTCTGACCTCGCATGGTGGGAATGACTTTCGTGATGCGCTGATCGCGCTCAACGAACTCGGTTATTCAGTGGATGCGTTCTTGATTGATGCGGCGCGATTTGTGCCGCAAAGCCGACAGCGACTCTTTGTGGTGGGAGCCCGGGTCAATACTGATCGAGTTCAGGAAAGAACGCCGATGCTTCTGGAGAGCGATTTGCGTCCGGCGGCACTCGCTGATTTTATCTTTTTGAATCCTGACATCGGGTGGTGGGTTCGCGATTTGCCGTCCCTTCCATTTTCATCGACGAAATTGTCCGATGTGGTGGAGGAAGTGCCGTTGAACTCGGAGTTGTGGTGGTCCAGAGAGCGCAGCGAATACCTGCTGAATCAGATGAGTGAGAAGCATCGCGCTGAGGCAGAGAGGATGATGGCAGGATCGGAGTGGAGTTATGGAACGGTCTTTCGGCGGGTGAGAAACGGGAGGTCAATGGGGGAACTCCGCACCGATGGCATCGCTGGGTGCCTGCGAACGCCGCGCGGTGGCAGTGGGCGGCAGATTCTGTTTTGCGCAGGCAAAGGTGCTTATCGAGTGCGGCTTTTGACTCCGCGGGAGTGTGCTCGGCTCATGGGCGCTGACGACTTCGTGATCGACGTTCCGTTGAATCAAGCGTTGTTCGGTTTTGGGGATGCCGTTTGTGTTCCTGTGATTCGGTGGATCGCCAAAAATTACTTGAATCCGACTTTGGAAGAGATTCGCGATCAGCCAGTGCTTCAGTCTCAGGCACCGAGTCGTGTGACCTATCAAGCCACCCCAAAATCGCGACGCTCGAAAGCATGAAAGAAGGACTGCAGTTTCTTGACGAGCTGTCTTCAATACAGAAAAAATTTCTGCATAAAGGGGGACTGTGTGTTGGCTTGGTGGTGACGAGAACGGCTCAAAAGTCGCAATTTCCGTTGAGTGCAAGTGAGTTGCGCACGGAGGAAGGGGGGCAAGTCAGAGGTTTGGGAAAGGCGGCGGTGCAGTCGATCTTAGCCGAGTTTGGCATGACTCAGGTGCTGGCTGAGGAGGGTGGGCGAACGAGTCGTGGCAGTCTGGGCTTGATGGAGACTTATGTCGCGGCTTTGAATAGGGAATGGAAGCAGGGGAAGCTCGATCTCGACCTCGTGTTGGCTTGGTGGATCGACAAGGTGAAGCTGCACTTCGCAAGCAAGGGGCCGAGATTTCACTTCGATAATGGCAAGTCAATTGCCGCCAATCTTGCTGACATCTTCGCGCAAGCCGTGGAGATTCAAAAAAATGCGGGTGGAGCAAACTACGTCGGAGCGATGCTTCAGCATTTGGTCGGGGCGAAACTGGACATTGTGTTGGGAGCTGGAGTGGTTGCCCATTACGGTTATTCGGTGGCAGATCACTCGACGGAACGCGGCGCGGATTTTGAAGTCCATGAAGTGGCGATCCATGTGACCACTCACCCGACGGAAGCGCTCGTTCGAAAGGCGGCGGCGAATCTGAAGGCAGGGCTCAAGCCCATCATCGTGACGTTGTCGGAGGGGGTCGTGGGAGCGGCCTATTTGCTCAAAGACACGGAGTGGCGTGATCGCATTGATGTCATCGATGCGACGCAGTTTCTGACGGCAAACGTTTATGAGCGGAGCCTGTTTCGAGTGGGCGAGTGCAGGATGACCCTCTCGACAATTCTGGCGCGCTACAATGAGATTGTGGCGTATTGTGAGACGGACCCGGTTTTGCGGATCGGTTTTTGAGCGGGGTCTGGGTGGGAATGGTGAAAATGGGGCAGGGGGCGAGCGAAGTCGGCTCGGATGAAAAGGTCTTGAGCCGACGCTGCTGCGGCTGCCTTGGCGTTCCTTTTGTGGGCGGTTTCATGAAGGCCTGGAAGGCGTTTGTCCTGGCTGGCGGGGTTTTTGATGGAAATCTTTGGTGGCGCGGGGGGTGGGTTTGTGGCTAAAGATGGCGGCTCCTCCCGATTCCCGCCTGCCATGCCTGCCTCCGTCCATCCCACTGCGCTCGTTGATCCTTCCGCTGAATTGGCGGAGGAGGTGGAGGTGGGGCCTTACTGCATCGTGGGAGCGGGGGTGCAGATCGGGCGCGGAACGCGGCTGCAGCATCATGTGACGATCCTGGGGCCGACGCGGGTGGGGGAGGACAATGTCTTTTTCGCCTACTGCTCGATCGGGCAGCAGACGCAGGATTTGAAATACCAAGGGGAGCCGACCTATCTGGAAATCGGAGATCGCAACAGCTTCCGGGAGTTTTGCACGGTGAATCGGGCGACGATGCCGGGGGATAAGACGGTAGTGGGCAGTGACAATCACTTCCTCTCCTACAGCCATATCGGTCATGACTGCGTGGTGGGAAATCACGTGATTTTTTCCAACAATGGAACCCTGGGGGGCCACGTGGAGATGGGAGATCACGCCATCATCAGTGGGCTGAGTGCGGTGCATCAGTTTTGCCGGATCGGTGAACGCAGCATGATTGGTGGTTGCAGCAAGGTGGTGCAGGATGTGCCGCCGTTTTGCATTGTGGATGGGAATCCGGCGGTGACGCGGGGGCTGAATTTGGTGGGTTTGCAGCGGGCGGGTTTTTCGGAAGATGCGATCCGGGCTTTGCGGCGGGCGTTTCGACTGCTGTTCCGGCAGGGATTGAATGCGGCGCAGGCGCTGGCGGAGATCCGCAAGGGTCTGCTGACGCCGGAGGTGGAGCGGCTGGTGGAGTTTGCGGAGACGACGCAACGGGGGCTGACGCCGGGCCGTCGCGCGACGGACGGGGAGGACTGAGCGGAGGTGGTGCATGCACTTGGAGGGGCCTGAAGACACGCGCCGCTGGGCGAAAGAGCAGGCCCGCGATCTGGTAGCGGGCGATGTGGTGGCTCTGTGCGGGGATCTGGGGGCGGGAAAGACCTGCCTGAGTCAGGGCCTGGTGGCGGGCTTGGGATCGGAGGCGGCGGTGACGAGTCCGACCTTCACGCTGGTGCAGGAGTATCGGGATGGCCGATTGCCGGTGTTTCATTTTGATTTTTATCGGCTGGAGTCGGAGGCAGAGGTGCTGGGCATCGGCTGGGATGATTATTTGGATGAGGCGGGGGTGGTGCTGGTGGAGTGGGCGGACCGTTTTCCGGCGCTGCTGCCGAAGGGGACGCAATGGTGGCGCATCACGCCGACGGCGGATGGTGGGCGGGAGGTGGTGACGATGGAGGCACCGGGAGAGTCATGAGGACGCAGGGGGCTGTGTTGGCGTTGGAGCTGTCCACTCCGCGTGGCAGTGTGGCGGTGGTGGCGGCGGATGGGCTGCGGTATGAGGCGGAGTTCGAGAGTGAGCGCTCTCACAATGCCTGCTTGTTCGCGCCGCTGCAGGAGGCGCTGGAGGCGGCGGGGGAGGAACTGGCACTGGTGCTGGTGGGGACGGGGCCGGGATCCTACACGGGTGTGCGCATCGCGATCGCGGCGGCGCAGGGGGTGGGGTTGGCGCGGGAGGTGCCGGTGGCGGGCATGAGTTCCCTGCTGGGGAGTCTGCCGCTGGAGGACGACGCGGCGGGTGTGGCGGTGGTGATCGGTGATGCGCGTCGCGGCCAGCTCTACCGGGCAGATTTGGAAAATGGAGGGGTGGTGGAGCCGATCCGGCTCTTCCCTCGAGCGGACTGGGAGGCGGAGCAGGCGGCGCTCCCTGTGGGGGCAGAGATGTGGAGCTGCGATGGAAAACCACCGTTGCCGGGCTGGGAGGATCGCCTGCGAGTGCCCCGCGCGCGATGGTTGGCGCAGCGGGCGTTGGCGATGGGAGTGGGGGCGTATGCGGATGATCCGGAGCTGGAGCCTTGGTATTTGCAGGAGGCATTCATCACGCAGGCGACGCGGAATCGCTTCTGAATCGGGCGAGTGGGACTTTGTGAAATTTTTCACAAATTGCGGTTGCCCATCGGATGGGGACTTGGATAGTCGCTTTTGATCCCTTTGAGCCATGTCCACTGATGCGAAAGAAGCGCCGCCCGCCGTCGAGTTGGTCAATGTACAGATCGACGGAGAGTGGCATCAGTTCCCCAAGGGGACGCGGATGATCGAAGCTTGCCGCCAGGTGGGCAAGCTGGTGCCGCACTACTGTTACCACCCCAAACTCAGCTCTCCCGGCAACTGCCGCATGTGCCTGGTGGAGATGGGCATGCCGCCGCGCCCCGCACCCGGCCAGGAGCCTGAGCGCGATGCGGAGGGGCATCAACCGATCGGCTGGATGCCACGTCCGGTCATCGCCTGCGCCAACACGGTGGCTGAAAACATGGGCATCCGCACGGACTCGACGTTGACCCACGAGTGCCGCAAGGGGGTGATGGAGTTTCTCCTCATCAATCACCCGCTGGACTGTCCGATCTGTGACCAGGCTGGCGAATGTCGCTTGCAGGAGTTCTCCGTGGAGCACGGCAAGGGCGAGAGCCGTTTCCGCGAATACAAGGTCAAGAAGCCGAAAAACGTCGATATCGGCCCGCGAGTGCGGCTGGATGACGAGCGCTGCATCATGTGCAGCCGCTGCATCCGCTTCACCGACGAAGTGGCGGATGATCCCGTGCTCGGCTTCACGGAGCGCGGCAGCTACACCACGCTGGCGGTGAGCCCGGGCCACGAGCTGGCCAACAATTACTCCCTCAACACGGTGGACATTTGCCCGGTGGGGGCTCTGACTTCCAACGACTTCCGCTTCCAAATGCGGGTTTGGTTCCTGGCAGAGACGGACAGTCTCTGCACCAAGTGCGGGCGCGGCTGCAACATCACCATCGGCGCACGCGGAGATACGATTTACCGTCAGACACCGCGCGACAATGACGCTGTCAATTCCTCCTGGATGTGTGACCAGGGCCGTCTCGATTTTCACTTTGTGAACAGCGAGTTCCGCCTCACAGATCCGATGGCAAAAGATGCCCAAGGCAAGCATGCGATCAGCAGTTGGAAAAACGCGCTGGCTTCGGCCGTGACACGCCTACAAGGCCTGCAGGGGGAAGACATCGCCATCATCGCCTCTGCGCGCATGACCAATGAGGAACTCTTCATGGTGAAGCAGCTGGCCAAGACGCTGAAGACCGACCAGCTCGACGTGGTGCCACGCACCGGTGGGGGCGACAACTACCTGCGGACGGACGATCAAAACCCCAACAGCAATGGCGTGCGCAAGGTGCTCGGCATCGAACCGGGAGCGAAGCTGGATGGCATCCGCGAGGGCGTCTCCCGTGGTCGCATCAAGGGCGTGATCGCCATCAATGAGAACCTGCTGAAGGCGGACTTCAGCCAGGAGGATCTGAAGCAGCTGGAGTGCCTCGTCTCCGTGCATGTGCTGGCCAATGCCACTGCGGAACTCTCCCACGTGGTCCTGCCGGGCAGCTGCAGCGCAGAAAAAAGCGGCACCATGATCAATGTCACGGGTCGGCTCCAGCGGCTCAATCCGGCGGTGAATCGCCCCGGTCAGGCGCGGGATACCTGGGAAATCTTGCGAGATCTGGTCAGCGGACTCGGTGGCGGCAACGGCCTGCACAGCGTTGAGGATGTGTTCCAACGTCTGGCGGCTGAAGTGGCGGAGTTTGAAGGTCTGACCCTCCATGGTGTCGGGCCTCAGGGCCTGCCGATCATGGAAACGGCAGAGACCATCCCGCTGCTGGAGCGCGAACGCGAGCGCAAGGCCAAGGGTCAGATCGTCGGCTAATCAGAGAAAAGTTTCCCGCTCGGTTGCGGGCGATTTTGGCGAGAGGTGGAGGGCGTTTTTTACGCGTCCACCAGCTCGGCGAGGCGGCGACCTTCGACACGGACCACCCAGTTTTCGATCTGAGTGATGTGTCCGGCCTGCTCATCGTAGCCGCGCTCGACCCGACATTGCACGACGGTGTCGGCATGTTGGAACATGGTGGGCAGGCGATCTTCCGGGAACGCCATGATGAGCTGCAGCCCAAAACCGCGGGCGAGGGCCAAGCAGTCGTCGATGCGATCTCCGCTCAGTTTGGAAAAGGCTTCATCCATGACGACGAGGCCGAGATTGCGCGCATCCTCCCGGCGACCGAGGTCATAAACGCGACGAAAGGCGGCGAGGGTAGCGACAAAGAACGGCGCTTGGTTTTCCCCGCCGCTCTGTTTTTTGGCGCTCTTGTTGAGGCTGATGGCGGCGGCATCCGCGCGGCCGGCGGGTTTGGCCTCGATGTCCCAGTGGTGGTAGTAGCGGTAGTCGAGGGCGCGTTGATGGCGCTTGTCGTCGGGATTGTCTGCGGCGTCGATGGCGGCCATCAGCTCGACCTTGGCGCGCTCGATGTCCTCCCGCGCGGCGGCGTTGAATAGCTCCAACTCTTCGCCACTGGGCAGGCCTTTTTCCACCAGGGTCCAGATGGCGGTGTGGGCTTTGTCGGCGCGGCTGGTGAGCTGATAGCGCCAGCCGCCGATCTCGTGATCCATGGCGCGATTCAGCTCCCGCTTGGTGCGATCGGCCTCGCTGAGTTTCTCTCTCAAAACGTCCAGCACCTGATGCTGGAGGCGGTCTTCCCACTCGAGCCGCGCCTTTTCGGCCTCGTCCTTGTAGCGATCCAGCTCGTGGGTTTCGAGTTCGATCCGCCGTTGGTCGAAGGCGTCGTTGTCCAGCGCCTGAATGTCGAGCGCGTCGGCCAGCTCGGGGTGATGGGCGGAGGCGATGAGATCCCGACGTGCTTCATCGCGTAGGCGGCGATTCTCCACGGCGCGGTTTTCCATCTGCCCAGCCATGGCGCTGGCGATCTCGGCGGCGCGACGCCAGGACTTCGTCTGCTGCTGGGCGGCGTTGAGGCGCTGGCTGATGTCGGCATCGGTGACGCCAGTGAGGCGGGCGCGGGAGGTCTCGCGGGTGAGTCGGGTCTGCGCCTCGCTCTCCTCGAGGCGGGCGAGGGCGTCGGTCTCTTCCCGTTCGAACTGCTTGAAGACGGCCATGCGTTCATCCAGGCGGATGAGGCGCTCTTTGACGCCGTCGAGCGTGGCTTCCTGGGTTTTGAGGTTTTCCACCTGCTTCACCGCATCGGGCGTGGCGATGAGATCCCAGGTGGCCTGTTGCTCCGCCAGATCGGCGCGCAACCGAGGCAGACGGGTGATCTCCGCGCTGCCCTCCGGTGGGGTGAAATGATCCAGCCCCCACTCGCGGCCTCGATTGAGAAAGGCGCGCAGGTCATTGCAGTCCTCTTGCACCTCTTCCAGCACGGCTTGGGTGTCGCGCAGCTCATTTTCCCGCAGCTCCCGCAGGCGGCGCAGGCCTTCTTCGCCGAGGGAAAGCTCGCGCTCGGGCGTGAGTTTGACGCGGCGTGGCGGATCCTTCAACCAGCCGTCGGCAGACAGGGCGCGGGCGTGTTTTTCCAGTTGGGAAGCCTTTTTCACCGGCATGATGTCACCGAGCAGGTGATCCAGAAAGCGCGCGGCATCGGGGTGAGAGGTCTCCACCATCTCCCGCAGCGATCCCTTGCGCGGCTGGCTCTCGGGGATCTCCTCCGACTGCAGCAGAGGCTCCGTGGAGCTGGGAGTTTTTTGCGCCTGATCCCACGCGGCGCGGAAGTCTTCGGGTAAAATGGCGCGCCGATAGTCTCCGATGACGGTCTCCAAAAGCGGCCACCAGGACTCGGCCTCAGGCTTCACCTCCACCACGCGGCCCAGGGCGGCGGCGCGCTGGCCGCGGGCTCGGATGGCATTGAGCAGCGGCGCGGGGGCGGCCTGACCTTCGCGGATCTGACTGATGTCCTTTTGCAGGTTGGATTTGCGCGCCTCGGCATCGCGCAGCCTCGCCTCCAGCGGTTGCAGAGCCTCCATGGCCTGCTCGCGCAGGGTGTTGTAGATGACGCTCATGTTGCGGGCCGCATCCAGCGCGCGCAGGTCGTCCCCACTCTTCATCTGGCTCAATCCGGTGCTGGCCGTCTCCGGCACCTGAAGGCCCAGGCGGGCGGCGTGAAACGTCCAGTCCTGCCAGCGGCGGACGCGCTCCCGCAGCAGGTCGTGCACGGAGTTGGCGGCGGCCTGTAGGCGATCAATCTCAGTGGTGAGCTGCTGACGGCGGTTTTGATTTTCCTCCAACCGTAGGCCGCGATCTCCGAGCGCCGCGCGCGCGGCCTCGACCACATGGCGCAGCTCTTCGCGCTCCCGCAGCGCGCGGTCGTAGGCCTCTTGATTGTCGGCGTGTTCGGCGCGGCGCTCATCCAGGGTGTTGCGGCGTTTGGTCAGGGACTCGAGCGCTTCCTCGTGGCGGATGGCCTCCGCCAAATGGGCGTAGAGCACGGACTCGCGGGTGGTCTCTCGCCAGGCTTCGTGATGCTTGGAGATGCCCTGCAGCCGCTCCAGCTGATCGTGCATTTTTTGCAACCGCTCCTGAGCGCGGCGGTGGGCATCGACACTGGCCTTGACCGCCCGCACATCGGGCAGGCCAG
>JAGRPD010000130.1:36104-57808 GCA_020439875.1 Verrucomicrobiales bacterium | reverse complement strand
GCTGATTTTTTGAAGGGCTGAGGCAGCGGATTCATTCGCGTTCCAAAGGCAAGTGGCCTCATTGCGGCCACCGACAGAGCGAGGGGCATTCGCGGCTCTCTGTAGGCGAGGGCAGGGAACCCACCCGGAGTTTTGCAAAGCAGCAGTTGGCAAACGTCGTCGTCCGGCGATGGTGGCGGATGTTTGTCTGGTCGAAATTGTCGAGTCCAAAATGGGCGGATGCCTGGGAAGAGCGCTTTTCAGGAGGTCACCCGGGGCAACTCGTGATTACCGAATCGCCCAATAAAAAAATGATTCGGCTCGAACTCTATTGTCCGGAAGAGAAAGGGGCGGAAGCGGTGCAAAAGGAGTTTGGAGGCACCATTCGGCGGCTCAAAAATCAAAACTGGGCGGCCCTGCAACCAGAACCTCCGCCACCGGTGAAAATCCGAGATCAATTGGTGGTCTGCTCGGGCCGGACCGACGCCGAATGCCGTGCTATGCGGGAGCAACATCCTGGGCGGGAGGTGCTTTTCGTGCCAGCCGACATGGCCTTTGGCACGGGGCACCACGCCACCACGGCGACGATGCTGCGGTTCATCTGCGACATCGCTCAGGAGCGACGTCGGGCGAAGACCGTGTGGACGTTGGCAGATCTGGGCTGCGGCAGCGGGATCTTGGCCATCGCGGCGCGGCGGCTTGGAGCATCCGTGTGTTGGGGGTGCGACTTCGATCCTGCAGCGGTCCGAGTGGCCAAAGAGAATGCCGAGCGCAATGCAACCCCCGAGGTTCCCTTTGAAGAGGTGGACGTGCTGAAGTGGAAACCCAAGCGACGCTACGATGTGGTGGTGGCCAATTTGTTCAGTACCATCCTCATTGAGGCGTATCCCACGATTGGCAAAGTGGTCGCACCAGGGGGAATCGTGCTGCTTTCAGGTATCCTGAACACCCAAGCCGATGAATGTCTCGCGGCGGCGGAAGCCTCGGGGCTGAAGATTCAGCGTCGCGTACGCGTGGGCAAGTGGGTGACGGCCTGGACGGAAGCCCCGATCTAACCAAAAAAAGCGGCGACCTGGAGGTCGCCGCTCGGAAGAGAAACGTTAGGTTAGACGGAGGTGCGAGTTAGGCACCTTCCGGCTTGGGGCCGGGCTTGCCGTCAGGCCTGCCTTCCGGCTTCGGACCGGGTTTGCCGTCCGGCTTGCCGTCCGGCTTGCCGTCCGGCTTGGGGCCTTGACCTTCGGCGGGTGGGCGGGGACGCTCACCTTCACCGCCCTGCTGGGGCGGACGGCGGAAGCCGCCTTCAGGACCTCCAGGTCCACCTTGACCAGGACGGCGCATGCCTTCCGGACCGCCGGGGCCACCTGGGCCGCGCATGCCGCCCATCATTTCCCGGAGACGGGCCATGCCTTGCATGAATTCTTCCCGATTCAGGGAGCCATTGCCGTCGCGGTCCATCCGCTCAAAGGCACGTCCAAGCATCTCGGCTGGAGGACCTCCAGGACCTTCACGGCCAGGGCGCTCGCCCTCGCGCGGCGGGCCGCCTTCCGGACGGTCGCCATCACGCGGGCCGCGCGGGCCGCGCTCGCCTTCACGCGGTGGGCCGCCCTCGGGGCGCTCGCCTTCTCCACTGCCTGGCGCACGGCGGAAGCCGCCTTCACCTTCGCGACCGCCACCGGGGCGACGCATGCCTTCGCGGCCCTCGCCGCCACCGCGCACTGCTTCACGCATCCGCTCAGCGATGATTTCCACTTCAGCGCGGTCAATGAAGCCGTCTCCATTGGTATCGACGCGGGCAAATTGCTCACCAGCTTCGCCGTTGCGGAAGGCGACAAATTCATCAAGGTTCACTTTGCCGTCGGCATTTTTGTCTGCCCGCTCGATGAGTTCGCCGGGATTGCCGCGTTGGCTGGCGCGGACGCTGAGCGCGCGGGAGAGTTCGCGCGCGCGCTCAATGACTTCGCCGGGATTGCCGCGTTGGGGTCCGCCTTGGGGAGGACGGGGTTTGTTTTCCTGGGCCTGGGCGCTGATGGCAGCACCCAGAGTGAGGATTCCGAGGGTGGTTCGCAGTGTTTTCATAGGGTTTTGAAGAGTTGGAAGGGTTTGGAACTCGGGAGGTGTAACAAGGGCGATGAGAAAAGGTTGCGCTGGTGTTCGGAAAAGGTGCGGACGCAGTCATGCAACCCTGACTCCATTTATTTCGATAAACAAAAAATTAACAGTTGCGTCCGACTCCAGGTACTCTTGGTTGAGGCCTATGCAGTTTCGGCACCCGAAGCACGATTTGTTTGTTCCCGATGGCGGTGATCCCTGGACCGCGCTGAGGAAGGTCACGCACCTGGGAATTGTGTCTCATCAAGACGACTTGGAAATCGCCGCCTACCACGGCATCACCGAGTGTTTTCACAATAACGACCGCTGGTTCGGCGGAGTGGTGGTGACCGACGGCGCGGGCAGTCCGCGCAAGGGGCACTACGCGCTTTACACCGATGAGGAAATGCAGGAGGTGAGGAAAAAGGAGCAGCGCAAAGCGGCCTACGTGGGGGAGTATTCGGTGATGGTGCAGCTGGGATATCCGAGCCGCGAGGTCAAACTGCCCGATGCCGAACCCGTGGTGCAAGACCTCCGCTTCATCCTGGAGCACGCGCAGCCTGAGGTGGTGTATTTGCACAACCCCTGCGACCGGCATGACACTCACGTGGCCACCTTTTTGCGCTGTCTGGAGGCACTGCGCAGTCTGCCGCTGGAGATGCGTCCTCGAAAGGTGCTGGGCTGTGAAGTGTGGCGAAAGCTCGACTGGCTCCTGGCCGATGATAAAGAGATGCTCAGCGTGGATCAGCATCCGCATCTTCTGCGCCCACTGCTCGGTGTGTTTGATAGCCAGATCGCGGGTGGCAAGCGCTACGACCTAGCGGAGGAAGGTCTGCGCCACGCCAACGCAACCTACTTCGACTCGCATACCACCGATGAGACCAGCTTGCTCACCTTTGCCATGGATTTGACGCCATTGACGCAGGATGACACGCTCGATCCCACCGAGTTTGCAGTCGGTTTCGTAGAGCGTTTGGCGGAGGATGTGCGCTCCCGGATGCAACGCTTTCGCTAAACCTCTACCCCAGAGCGCGCGCCTTTAAAAGGTCGAGCGGAAGACGGCGCAATTTTGGCGTTCGCCCAGCGTTGAACCCTGATGCGCCGTCTTTTCCTCTTGCTCGCTCTGTTTGCACGCCTCTCCTCCGGAGAAAGCCTGCCCAACATCCTCTGGCTCACCGCCGAAGATCATGGCCCACACATGGGTTGCTACGGAGATGACTTCGCCACCACACCAAATGTGGATGCCTTGGCCGCGCGCGGCATGCTCTTCAAGACCTGCTGGTCCAACGCCCCAGTCTGCGCAGCGGCGCGCACCACCCTGATCGCGGGAATTTACGGCCCCTCCAGCGGGGGCCAGCACATGCGCTCCATGGTGCCGATGCCGGAAGGCAAAAAAATGTACCCGCAGTTTCTGCGCGAGGCGGGTTACTACTGCACCAATTGCAGCAAGGAAGACTACAACTTGGTGAAGCCCGAAGGCGTGTGGGATGAGTCTTCCCCCCGTGCGCACTGGAAAAATCGTGGCGATGGCCAGCCGTTCTTCGCCATCTTCAACTTCACCGCCAGTCACGAGAGCAAGATCCGCAAGCGGCCCCACACCGCCATCCATGATCCTGCCAAAGTCCGGGTGCCACGTCATCATCCCGACACACCCGAGGTGCGGCAGGATTGGGCGCAGTATTACGACATCGTGTCCGAAGTGGATGCCTTGGCGGGTGCACGGTTGGCGGAGGTGGAAAGGGCAGGCCTGACGGATGATACCATCATCTTTTACTATGCAGATCACGGCAGCGGCATGCCGCGTCACAAACGCTGGCCAGCCAATTCGGGTTTGGCGGTGCCCATGGTGGTTTATTTTCCTCCCAAATGGCAGCACCTCGCTCCCAAGGAATACGCGCCAGGCGTGAAGTCTGACCGACTGGTGAGCTTCGTCGATCTGGCTCCGACGCTGCTCAGCATGGTGGGCATCCAGCCGCCGGATTGGATGCAGGGTCACGCCTTTGCCGGATCTTTTCAAACCGAGCCGCCGGCCTTCCTGCACGGCTTCCGTGGACGCATGGATGAGCGCATCGACTGCGTGCGCAGCGTCACGGATGGACGCTACGTCTATCTGCGGAACTACATGCCGCATCTGTCTCAGGGGCAGCATGTGAACTATCAGTTTGAAACGCCGACCACCCGAGTCTGGCGCGCCCTGTTTGATGAAGGTACGTTGTCCTCCGAACAGGCGGCTTTTTGGGAAACGCCCAAAGCTCCCGAGGAGCTGTACGACCTGCAGGCAGATCCGGATGAGGTGGTCAATCTCGCCAGCTCCCCCGAGCATGCCGCCGCCTTGCAGCGCCTGCGGGCCGAGCAGCGCCGCCACGCTCTGGAGGTGCGCGACGTCGGCCTTCTGGCTGAGGGTGAAATGCATCGACGCTCCGCAGGCCGCAGTCCCTATGACATGGCTCGCGCACCGGGGGAGTATCCACTGGAACGCGTTCTCGAGACCGCCGAGATGGCGTCCGAGATGAAGGCCGAAGCAAATTCAGAACTTCTAACTCGCCTCAAAGATTCCGATCCCGCCATCCGTTACTGGGCGGCGATGGGATTCCGCATGCGAGATGCGGCCGCCGTGGCCGAGGCGCACTCAGCCCTGATGGCTGCCTTGAAAGACGAGCAGGCAGAGGTGCGCATCGCGGCGGCATGGGCCTTGGCTTTGCATGGCGCGGAGGCAGATCGCCCCGCTGCGCTCGAGACCTTGCTGGCCGCAGCGGACTGGTCGCAAAGCACAGTCTTCAGCGCCATCGCTGCCCTCAACGCGATCGATGACCTGGGTGAAAAAGCCGCGCCCATTCTTGATCAGGTGAAGCAGCTGCCCACGAAGGGTCCCTCTCCCGATGGGCGCTACAATGGCTACGTGGGAAATCTGATCCGCTACCTTTCCGGCGAGGTGCCGTGAGGCCGTTTGCCTCACTCGTCGCCCTCAGCGCAGCGGTGAGGACCACACCTCGGTGGAGCGGGTGCCGGGACGTTTTTCTCCCCCCGGAATGATGACACGTCCGCGCCAGATGGCGGTGGGTGTGGTCACCAGTCCGAGCGGGATCTCTCGCTGCGGACTCCAGGCATCGGTCGCCGGATCGTAGGCAAAGACGGTCTTGGGGAAACCGCGATGCTGGTCGGGTGTGACGGTGAGTTGAGTGCCATCGTCCCCTCCGATGAGGAGCAGCAAGGAATCACGAAGGGTCGGCATGGGCGTAGGCGCAGCGACGGATATTTGAGGCGTCTCGGCGATGGCCCTCCACCCTTGATCGGGGGAAAACCGGAAGCCATCTCGCAGCCAGACGCGTTCCGCTTTTCCCTCTGCATCCGGCCGCAAAGCAGCTCCGCCAACCAGATAAAACGCTCCGTCCAGGACTCCCGCTGCCGCCAGCATGCGCGGCTGCCCCGGCCACGGCGGCAGGTCCTTCCAGCCGGCCTCGAGCTGATCGAGATCCAGTGCCCACACGGTATGCAGTGCCAGAGTCGCATCCGGTCGCTCCAGCCCACCCGCCACGATGATCGTTCGTCCCACCAACGCACCACAGGAGTTGGCACACGGACGAGGCAGTGGCGGCAGATTTTTCGCCTCCAGTTTCCCCTCGTATTCATGCAGCAAAAAGACCTCAGCATGATGCTGCGTCGCGTCACTGCCTCCGATGCAGACTAAGCCTTCTGGTGCGGTGATCGAGACTCCGTATCCCAAGGGCCGTGGCAGCTGGCCGACGACCTGCCAGGTGCCGTTGGGTTGATCGAGCCGGAAGATCTTGTCATACCATCCCTTCTGCCCACCCTCCCACGGTTTCGCGCCAGGAAAGTTTGCACCACCTGCAACGATGAGTTGATCCTTCACCACACCGGCAAAGGAACCCGCGAATCCTTCGGGATCGGGCAGGGGAGGCAGCGCGGTCCAGGTAGGTGCGTCAGCAGCGGCGTGCAGCATGGAGATCGAGAGCGTGGCTAGGGTGAGAAGCTTTTTCATCCAAAAGAGAGTGACGATATCCCAAGGGGTGTTATTTCCACTTCCACGCATCACCACTCGCCCTGACGCCCGAAGTGAGCTTTGGCCGCCCGACCAAACGCCGCGCCTGCTTCATCGATCTGCGCCAGCAGCGCCTCGGTGGAGAGACCTGCACTCGAGCGCGCCGCCGGGATGACGGTTTGGCATTCGTTGGTATCCATGAAACGCGCCGCATCCAGCAGACCCTGCTCCTCGCCCTTGGGCACGGCCAGAAAGCCGTGTTTGTCCGCGTGGATGAGTTGCCCAGGCGAGATCTGGCGACCAAACACTTCCACCTCCACTCCCCATTCCACCGGATGCACCGCAGCGTGTCCGACGCACAGGCGACGGGCGATCGCCTTGAATCCCGCATGGGTCATTTCATCGAGATCACGAATGGCTCCGTCCGTCACTGTGCCCACGCAGCCCAACGCCCGATGGATGTTTGAATTCACCTCTCCCCAAAACGAACCGATGACGCGCGGTTTGTCGAGATCCTGCACCACCACGATTTTGGGTCCTGGCACGCTGGCGATGTAGCGCCGATACTCGGACCAAGCCTGCGGATTTGTTTGCCGGTGGCTCGGTTGGCTCGGCTCAATGCGAACCGTCACCGCCCATCCGACCATGGGTCCCATCTGCGGCATGAAATCCCGCGTCTCCTCCAAATTGAAGGCGTCCACACAGGGATGGTGTTTCGTGATTTGCTCCCACCCATTGTAAATGGTCGGGGTGTTCCAGCGTTGCAGTTGGAGGATTTCCGAGTGAGTCATGATGCAGTGAGATTGGAACCAGCGGTGCTCTCAAGATCAAGCACGAAGCCTCGCAATCGACGTTGCTTTTGGAGGTGGACAATTTGAAAGAATATCGTTAAAAACGAAGCTGATGAGTGAGACGCCGACCAGCAAAGGAACAAGATCTTCGAGTAAAGCGGACGCTCGCCCGCTCGATTACGCGATTTACAAACCCAACGGCAAAGGCACCGGAGGCGTCGTGCGGTTTGAACTGAATCGAGCCAAAGCAGCGGTGTTTGTGGATGCAGCTTCCCAAATGGGTGACAAACAGTTTGATTGGGAAAACAAACTCACCATGAAATGGGGATTGGCCGATCTCGGGGCAGTCATGGCCGTCCTGCAGGGGCGAGAGACCCAGGCCAAACTGTTTCACCAATCCGAGAAGGCCAACAGCGCCTTCGAACTGACCCACCGCGACGATCCCAAGCGTGCCCCATTCTGGGTCAGCGTCTCCCGCCAGGATGAAGCCGCCAAATCGGTGAAAAAAGTCCTCATCCCCATGTCCCACGGAGAAGCCGTCGTGCTCGAAACCGCGCTGAGAACCGCCGTAGCCCGCCTACTCGGGTGGTGAGTGGAGCACGTTTCTGACGTGGACTGCGACGGCAAGAGCTGCCGCATTGAATGGACAAAGTGAAGAGGGCTTCATCGGTTCCAAGTTGATGGGCTCTGCCATGACAATTTCGTCTGAGGATCGTGAGGAAGAGGCCGCATTCGGCCTTCGGGAATCGGCACCGCAACACCAGCAAAGTTCGTTGTTTACGCGTCAGCCTGTCGGGCGGTGCGCCGCCCCATCGGAGATCATCCAGGATCAGAAGCAAAAGATTCGGGGAGCGCCCGCACCACCACGGGCAGTTGTCGGAGCCCTGTCGCCGAACTGTAAGTGGGGGCATCGACCCGACAGCGCATGAGCAAGCCAAGGAAAAGCCAAAGCCCCCGCCCAACTGCCTTCGTCACCGCATCAGCTTTTCTCGGATCAGGCTTCGCTTGTGCAACGACTCGGGTGCGAGAGCGCGCGCGATTTTTTGGAACCACCAATGAACACGAATTCACACGAATGTCTGTCATTCTTGGAAGATTGATGGCTGAACACCAATGGCCGGTTTTTGAAGATGATAAAGTCGTAGGATCTCGATTGTGTCGGAGGAACTTCTGGAAGGACAAGGACGTGGTATCGGAAATGCAACGGGGAGCGCCCGCGCCGTCGCGGGCTGTTATCGGAGCCCTCGCCGACAACCCATCCCCACACCGGCAAGGCCACAAATTTCCTTCAACCCTCAAATGGCGCAGATCGGCGACATGCTTGGGGAATGTGACGTGGAAGGGTGTCCAATTTTTTTCAAAATAGAACCGGGAAGCTGGAAGAAGAGTTTGGTCAGGCGTTCCGCTGCAAATACGATCCGCTCAGCAGGGTTCCAGTTCAAATCAGCTCGGCTGCTGCTGTGGCTCGCAGCGTTTGAGAAATGTCTCTGCTTTGGCTGTCAATCAAAGCGCCTACAGCTTCGTCGGCACCACCTTCGTCCACGGTGACCACGCGCCGAGTGCGTGTTGCTGGATCTTGCGTTTCCAGATTTTGTTTTGGCAGAAGGCGTAGAGCGTGTCCTGGTCCTTGCCGCCGATGGCGACGCCGGTGACGCGACCTTGGCCGGGGACGGTGAGAATGACTTGGGTGGGGCCGTCGTCGGCGCTGATTTGGATGCCGCTCTTGGTGGCGATGAATTGGCGGCCCTCTTGGGAGTAGCAGATCGATTCCGCACCCGCGTCGTCGTCCCAATCCTGGACGTGCAGATGGAAGAAGCGCTCTTTGTTCACGAGCGAACCGTCATCGGCGATTTGATAGCTGTAGGCCCATTTTGAGTGGCCCTCGGCGACGGAGAGCAGCCATTGATCGGGACGAAAGGCCATGCCGGTGGCGAACTTGATGCCGGCATCGATCTGCGTCTTTTTACCGTCCTGGATGAGCCACACGCTGCCGCCGTTGTTGGGCTTGTTGTTGTCGTTGTCGGTGACGTAGAGGTTTCCATTCGGATGCGCGAGGATGCTGTGGCCGGTGAGACCTTCCAAGACGACGCTCGATTTACCGCTGGCATCGTAGCGCATGAGTTTGCCGGATTTCTCCGAGATGGTGAACAGCGTGCCATCGGCGGCGACGGTGACGCAGTGGGCGTTGCCCGTTTTGTCAGCGAAGAGGCTGACCTGATCGTCGAGACCGATGCGGTGAATTTTGTCGGCGGTGGTGTCGGCAAAGAAGACCTCGCCCTTGGCGTTCGTCGATGGGCCGCGTGTGCTTTTGAAACCTTCGGCGACGAGTTGCCAGTCTTCGCCGGGAAGGAGGATCTCCTGCGCGCGCGGGGCGCTGGGTCCGGCCTTCACGCGCTCCGGCCAACCGCTCCAAAGATAGGCCATGCCCTCGCGGTAGTGCTCTTTGTAACCGACCCCGTGCCGTCCCTCGAGGATGCGGAAACGGTAGTCGTAGCCGGAAAACATCAGCGCCTTGTCCATTTCCTGGTCCAGCAGGAACCAGTCGCCCGCGCAGTTCTCCATGTCGTGCGTGCCGGTGGTCATGAAGGCGCGGATCGGCCTGGCCTCAAACTTTCGCACCATCGTCGGATACTCGTGCCCGCCGCGAAAGCCGACGAAACTGCCGCTCACGCAATACACGCGGCTGAAGGCGTCGGGCCGGTTCCACGCGGCGGTGAAAGCCGCAATGCCGCCGCTGCTGCCGCCCGACATGCAGCGGTCGTTGCCATCGGTGGACAAGTTTAGGCTGAATTTCTTCGCCACAAAAGGCAGCAGCTCCTCAGTGAGAAAGCGGACCTTGTTGTCATTCACGGCGTCGTATTCGAAGTCGCGATTGCGGCGGCCCGCAGTGCCGGACATCGGCGCGGGTAGGTCGCCGGGACGGACAAAAACTCCGACGGTCACCGGCATCTCACCGGTGGCGATCATGGTCTCCATCATCTCCTTTTCACCGTCGCGATAACCGTCGGTTTTCACATAGACGCAGGCCGGT
Organism: Verrucomicrobiales bacterium; assembly: GCA_020439875.1. Taxonomy (GTDB): domain Bacteria; phylum Verrucomicrobiota; class Verrucomicrobiia; order Verrucomicrobiales; family Verrucomicrobiaceae; genus JAGRPD01. The sequence goes on along the minus strand of JAGRPD010000130.1, from coordinate 47,919 downwards.
TTGGAGCCGTCGTATTGCGCGGGAATGAAGACCACCACATCGCGCACCGTGCCGGGAAAGATCTTGCTCCCGGTGAATGGAAACGCCTCGGTCCTTCCCGGCAAAATGGCCTCGGGAGCGATCTCGGGCGGCGTGTAAGTCGGCGCGCGATCCGTTGTCACCTGCGCCACGCCACTACCGGCGAGAGGCCGGATGAGCCATTGCAGGTGCGAATCGTTTTCGCGATAGCTCCACAGGTCAATCTTTGCGCCCGGTTGGCGCACGCCGCCGAGGTGATCGATGCCCATCTCCGGTGCGTGTTTGGACAACAGCGTGTAAGCGCCGTTGTCCTCGTGCTTTACCAAGGACCAGCGCTGCGAGGGCTCGCCGCGATCCTTTTCCAGCACGATCAGCGTGCCGCGCTTCGTGCCCGCGCCCTGGGCGGCGAGCACCAACGTCGAATCGCTGGCCGGCGAAATCCGCACCGCGTCGTCTTCCGGGGCCACCACCCATTTTTGGCCAGCATCATCCTTCGGCGATTGAATCGAAATCACCGCACCGTCCGTCACCCCGCCAACCGCCTCCAAAACGAACTCCGGCGTGCTGACCGACACAAGCTGGTAGGACCCCCAGTCCTCGGCAAAGACGGCGGTGGTGAGGAGCGGGACGAGGAAAAGAAGCTTCATGGTGGGTGGCGTCGAAGGTAAACGATGGGCGGTGGCGATTGTTCTCGCGGATATCGGCCCGCAGATGCACCGGAGGGCAAGGGAGAGACGCCGAGACCGGTGATCCGTGCATTTGCACAAGAGTGAGATTTGCCGTCTTGTTTACTGGGAGAGCTTCACCTGATTCAATAACTCCAGCGAGGTGGTTTCGATTTTTTCGCCCGCTTTGGTGCTGAGGTGGGAGTGCTCGCCGAACCAGGTTTCGTAGCTGCCGTTTTTGAAGGCCTCGGCGGTGGGGACGTAGCCGTGGGCTCCGTTGGTTTGCTCGGCCACCATGGTGCGGGTGAAGGGTGACTGTTTTTTGATGCTCAAGCCGATGCCGCAAAACAACTCGTTGGCGTTGGTGACGATGGCGAAGTCGTTGCCGATGCGGAGAGCGGTCATCATGTAGGGGTAGGTGGGCTTTTGCCGCCGCAACATCAGGTCAAACGACTTGCGGTAGTGCTCGAGTTGGGCGGGCCAGTTGCGGGCGATTTCGGCTTCCTTGAAGACGGGGTTTTCGCGGGTGGGCATGGCAAACTCGCGACTCACGACACCGAGGGTGGGGTTGGCGATGGGTTCCAGCCGATCCAGGCAGCGCAGGATCTCGCCCCCAAGCCCCTCGGCGAAGAGATTGCGCCTCAGGCTGACGACGGGATTCACGTCGCCGCAGGCTCCGGTGAGGAAGAGGAGCGGGACCTTGGCGCCCAGTTGCTGCTGCACATGCTCCTCGACCTCGCCGGGAAAATCCGCGGAGATGAGCGGCGCGCGGGTGCTGGTGGCGTGGCAGGCGAAGTTATAGACGATGGCCTTGCGCCGACCATCGGCTGCGGTGATGGCGAGCAAATCGAAGGACGGATCGGAGGGACCCTCCGCCGGATATTTGCCTGCTTCTTCCGGCTTCAACTGCCAGCGGTTCCAGGCGTTTCCATCCTTGATGACCCGGCGGCACTCGCTGAGTCCCTCCGCCGTGCCCGTGGCCGCTCCGATGGTGCAGGGTGAGAGGTCTTTCGCCGCGAGGGTGACGGCCTCGGTGATGCGCGTGACGAGCCGGTCCGGATACCAGGCCCACAGGGGTCCGTAATGGGTGTGCGAGGCGCAGAGGATGATGTTGGCGGCGGGGATGCCGGTCACGCGTTCGATCTGCTGCCGCGCCTTGCGGGCGTCCTCCTCGGGATACTTCAAAGTGTCGAGCGTGACGATGGCGGCCCGGGTTTCACCGGAGGCGAGCACCAGTGCCCGCACGCAGAGCCGCGTCTTGACCTCGGCGGTCCGCGGTGAAGCGGGCATGCCTTTGAGTTCAATCGGCTCGCTGGGGGTGATATCGATCACGCCCACTCCGGCGTTGAAGGTGGCCGCCGGTTTCGCCACTTCAGAAGCCTCCGCCAAGACCGTCGCTCCATGGAGGGAAAAACCAACCACGAAGCCTGCCGCGACGAAGCGGCGCAGTCGTCTGGAAGGGTGGATCAGATTTTGAGTCGGCATGGCGGGCAGGGTCACTTGTTGGTGGTCTGGTTTTCTTTGGACCAAAGCTCGTTCAGCATTTCAACGGCGGTATCGACCAGCGTCTGAATGCCTTCGAGCGACACGAAATTGGCTCCGGCCAGGGTTTCATAACCTTCGTGTTGAAACGCCAGCGCGGTGGGTTCGTAGCCGACCCAGTCGTTGGTTAGCTCGCTGAGCACGGTGTGGGGGAAGGGCGATTGTTTTTTGATGGAGATGCCCCATTCGACAAACAGCTCGCCCGCGTTGGTGGCGATGGCAAAAGGACCGATGCGCGCCGCGCTCACCGGCACCTGGAGCATGCGCGGCATGGACTCGGCGGTGCGTTTGGCACCTTCAAAGGATTCCGGCCGCCAACCCAGGCGCGAGATCGCCTCGGGGCGCTGGGATTCGGCATCGCAGCGCGGCACCTCCACCTCCCGCCGCGCGTAGTCCACAGCGACAGGACCCGCGACCGGCAGCGCTCCCTGCGCAGCCTCGACGGCGGCGGTTCCGAACACGGCGGCGCGCCGTTTCCAATCCGGTGCCCAGCAGACCGGCGGCTGAATGTTTCCCGAGGCTCCCTGCATGAAAACCGTCACGGCTTCTGGCCCAAAAGCCTGCTCGATGTGCTCCGCGATGACACCGGGAAAATCCGCCGACCAAGTGTGAATCTGGATGCGGTCGTGCAGGCAAGGGTGGCAGGTGAAGTTCACGAGGGAGCCGAGCATTTTGCCATCGGGCGCATCGAACCGGACCAGCCAGAGTTCCGGGTCGGTGACGCTTTCACTGCCCAGCACCTGCGGCACCTGCTCGAGATCGTTGAGTTTTTTCAGCCAGGTGTTGAGCGCCAGGCCATCAGCCTTGGAGATGACCCGGCGGTTGATGTGGCCTTCATACACCAGCGAGCGGCCAATGGAAACCCGCGCGGGCTGCAGCGCTTGGTTGGCGCGCACGATGGCGTCGGAGATTCGCCCGGGCAGCGTGTCGATGTATTCGCCATTGACCTTGCCGCCCTGCATCGGGATCAGAGGCGAGCTGTGATTGTGGCTCGGGCAAAGGAGCACCGCATCGGGGGTGAGATCCGTCCGCTGCATGGCGAGCGCGATGGCTTGGTCGGCCACATCGCGGCGAACTTTCACGAGGTCCACACCGACAATGGCGAGCTTGCGGTCCCCGCTCTGCACCACCATAGCCCGCGCCATCAGCGGGACATCGGTGCCCGTGCTGACGGGCGCGGAAGGGCCGGTGATGATGGCACCCGCCGGTGGCGTGATGTCCACCTGGGCAAAGCCCGCTTTGAAGTCGTCCGACTTCGGTTCTGCCGCGCCAGTGAGGGAAACAAGGCCGGCAAGCAGAAGGCAAGAGATCCGATGGGGCATGGTGATCACTGAGATTGGAAGGCCGGTGCCTGGGTTGGTGGATGGCGGCGTCAGTTGGGAGTGGCCTCGCCATGAGGATAGCGGTAGTCGGCTGCGTCGTCGGTGGAGACTTGTTGGGTCGAGCCGTCTGCGAGCGTGTACAGAAAGAGCTTTCCGCCCGCATGATAGACAATGGAGGTCTCGCCCTTGGTGAAACGCGGGTAGGCAAACCACACCTTTTTGCCCTCGACATTCGCGAAGGGCTTGAGGTTGGTGATGGCGCGCTGGGTCAGGTCAAAATCGGCCACGTAGAGCGTGCGACCGGGAAAGGCGTATTTGAATCCGGTTTGGTATTCGAAACAGATTTTTGTTTCACTGGGCGAGATGCTGATTCGGTCGAGGATGCCTTTGGCAGCCAGTTCGCAGGTGATGCGTTCGAACTTCGGCGCGCCACCTGGATTCGGCGTCATCAGGAAATAACCGCGGCCCTGTTGGGGAGGTGTGGAAGAAACCAGCAGCCTGCCATCACGGATGGAGGAGTGCACCCAGGCGGGATAGCCCGGGTCAGTCAGTGGAAACTCCTCGCCCGGCTTGCCGCCGATTCTTCCCGCCATGACCTGGTAGCGGAGTTTGCCCGGCACCTTGCGATTCCACACCGGGGTGTTGGTGCCATCCCGTGTCCAGGTTGGGTTGAAGTCGGTGAAGGTGCCGTCCGTGAGTTGGTGAAAACCGGTGCCGTCGGCATTGATGATGCACAGAGCCGTGATCCACTGGTTCACGTCGGGATCGTTTTTCAATCGGCGGAAGAACACAAGGTGATCGCCGGTGACGGACCAGGAAGGTTTGAAATCCCAGTGCCCCGTCGTGATGGGACGGGATTCCGGCTGGCCCAGTTCGGTGATGTGGATTTCGCCGTCCTTGTAGTAGGAGGCGCGGGGGGCATTCCGGGCCGCCGGCTCGGCGGCCTGAGAAAGCGATGCAATTAGAAGCAGGGGAAAGACGGCTTTCATGGACGCTGGGAAAGGAGCGGGGAGGCGGTGACCCCGCGGCACATATCACGTTCAGCGTGCCGTGTTCTTGCGCTTCACTTGGAGTCTCACTACATTTGTAGTTGTCAGACCACTACAGTTGTGGTGAATTGGCGTGCCAATGCCCAAACCCGTATGGCCACAGTTCCCGACATCTCCGATTCCGAATGGCTCATCATGGAAGCACTGTGGGAGTCGTCCCCGCAAACGGCTTCCGAGGTCGCCAAATCCTTGCGACCTTCCACAGGCTGGGCGGAGAACACGGTGCGCACGCTCCTCTCCCGCCTGGTGGAAAAGAGCGCGTTAAAGACCTCCCAGAATCCGAGTGGCACCCGCACCTTCCTTCCTGCGGTCAGGCGCGAGACCTGCGTCCGCGCGGAGAGCAAGACCTTTCTCGACCGGGTGTTCGGCGGCGCGGCCCAACCTCTGCTCATCCACTTCGCCCAAAACACGAAGCTTACCGCCGACGAGGTGCGCGAGTTGAAGAAGCTCCTCGATCAAAACCTCAACTCGTGAATTGCCGCCATGAACCCACTTCATTCCCTTTTCGATTGGCTGCTCAATGCCAGCCTGCGCGCCTCGGTGCTGACAGTCGTTGTTTTCGCGATTCAGTGGGCCTTTCAGCGGCATCTCTCACCGCGGTGGCGCTATTCTGTATGGCTGCCAGTTTTGATCGTGCTTCTCGCGCCCGTGCTGCCGGAGAGCCCGTGGAGCATTGAAAGCGTCTTTCGATCTGAGCCAATGCCCATCGGGGCAATCGTCCCCGCTGCGGTTGTCGAAACGAACGCGATGGACCCGTTGCCGCCGACCCCTTCGCGCCCCACCCTTCCCGCGACCGCGGCTGTGGATTGGAGTCAACTCCGGCTCATGACGTGGGCATTGGGCGCGGCTGCGCTGCTGTTGGCCGGAGGAGCGTCGTATCTGATGGTGTTGATACGCTTTCATAAGTCCCGCCATGGCGTCAGCGGCGACCTAATGTCGCAACTCGACTCCATTTCTCGTGAAGTAGGCTTGCGTCACTCACCGCGGGTTTTGATGGCCGATGCAATCCAAAGCCCAGCCGTCACCGGACTGCTGAGGCCCACGCTGCTGCTTCCCGCAGGTTTCGAATCCAAATTCACCGCGGCGGAAATACACTTCATCTTGCAGCACGAGCTGACGCATCTCAAACGTCACGATCTAGCGCTGAACATGCTGCTTTGCGTGCTCATGGCGCTACATTGGTTCAATCCGCTTCTATGGCTGGCCTTCTTTAAAGCCCGCGCCGATCGCGAAGCGGCCTGTGATGCCCAGGTGCTCGAAGAGGCCACACCCCAGCGGCGCAGCGAATACGGTCACGCCCTTCTCAAAATGGAAGCCGCCTTCGCGCCACTGCGCCTGAGTCTTGGCTTTGTCGGCATGATCCAGCGTGGAGCTGCGCTGCGTGCGCGTATTTGTTCCATCGCCGTACCCGTGCGCACCCGGCCGCTTGTGGGAGTGTTGACGACTACTTGCATGGTCGGCATGACGTTCCTCGGCGTGACGCAAGCGGAGAAATCCGAGGCTGTCTCGGACGCGGAACATCCGCTTATCGCGATCAAGATTCAGGTGCTGAGTTTCACCAACGACACCGCCTGGGACTTTGGAGGTCGATTCAAAAAACTTGATCCCACCACCGACGTGGGATCGGCTGGATGGATCGAGTTGCTCAGCGAGGAGGAATTTCAGACGCTCCTGGAGAAACTGCAAACACAGCCTGAGGCAGCCCTCGTCAGCTACCCCCGACTCGTCACCGCAGATGGGAGAGAGACCGAGATTCGCTCCGTTGTGAACCAGCCGATCCCCAACGGCCGGGACAACCAAGGCAAAGATTTGATCACCCACATGCCAGTTGGCTACAGGGGCAAGTTCACCCCAAAGTCGATGCAGGGGGGAACGGTAATGATGAATGTTGAATTCATCGACTCAAAAATAATCGCCACTGAGATCGTCAATGGCCGCGAATACCCGGTGATAAATCGTCGTGCTTTTTCCGGCAGCGAGGAGCTCGATCCGCATGTCACGCTGGCGCATTGTGCTTGGGAGGGATACGATTGGAAAAACGGCAAACCGGGGGCATACCGCCCTGTGGTTACATTCGTCACCGCAGAGGTTCTCGATTCAAACGACGGAGGCTTGCCTGACGGTGATTTCAACAACTTTGCCATCGGCAACTCCGCTTTCCGACCCGGGGACAGCATCCGCATCTCACAGGTGCAACGCGGCAAAGACTTCCTGAACGTCACCGCCGACTATGAACTCGGCAGTGCCGAGAATGCGAACATCTCCCTCTACGTCACCACCAAGAATGACCACGGTCCTGTCGAAACAGACCCGAGTCAGACCGCCAGAGTGGCAAAAGGCAAAGGCACCGTTGTTCTGCATCATTCCCATCTCCGCGCAGGACTGCCCCACATGACCTTCTACCATGCCACGAATGGGAAAGCCTTTGGCGGTGTTTACTTCGGATCGGTGGAGGAAGCCAAGGCGTCGCAAGAACTCGATCTCAAGTACCTGCTCGACGATGCATCCCCTGCTCCAGGCAAGAGTGGCGCAGGAACCTTTCAGGAAGATGAATCGAAACGGCTTCGCGCTGCCAAACCAAGGCGGTACGATCTTCGCAAGGCTGTGCTTCGTGACGTGGTGCGCCTTCTCGCCGAAGACGCCGGATTGAGCTTGGCGTCCTTGAGCGAGGATCATCCAGCCAACGACAGGCTTGTCACGATTGCGAAACGAGCCAGTCCTTTCGAAGTTCTCGAGACGGTTTGCAGAGCCAATGGTCTGATGCTCCTCTTTGATGGCGGAATCTGGCATCTTCGTCCCGCAGACGACCCTGAATTGATCGGAAAGGTTTACCCGCGGCCGACGGACATCCCCGTTGAAGTTACCGTTCGAGACATTCGGCGGGTTTTGGGTTTGTCTGAAAAGGTTGCGCCTGACTCTGAAGATGACAGGGCAGCGCAGCCCAACGTCAATTATTTGGATGCCGAGGACACGCTTTACATCACGGCGTCACGGTTGCAGCACCAATGGCTGGACGGATATTTCAAAGGGCTGAGGAAGCGCGGAAGGTGAAAAGCAATGCGCCTTGAGTCTCTTCCAAGAGAGATCTGTTCGTTGTTCACGGATTTTTGGGATGCGCGACGAGTTTCGCCGTCAATTCGTTGAGCTTTGCCAGCGCGGTGGCGTCTTCGGGGAGGGCTTGGTCGCTGAAGGCGGGGAGCAGGATGTCCCAGATGGCATTCAGCTGCTGTTGGAAGGCGTTCGCGTCCGCCGTCATCACAACCACCGCATCCTGGGCCGGAATGACCACGCAGAGTTGTCCAGCGCGGCCGTCGCCGCGGTAGGCTTCATGGGTGCAGCGCCAGAATTGAAAGCCGTATCCCTGCTGCCAATCGATGCCAATTTTGGCATGTGACTTGCCATCATTGGGCACTTGCTTGCGGGTTGCCTGGGCGACCCAGGCGGCGGGCAAGAGTTGTTTGCCGTTCCACAAGCCCATTTGCAAATAAAGCTGCCCGAACTTGGCAATGTCCTCCGTGCGAAGATACAATCCGTAGCCGCCGAGCGAAGGTCCTTCCGGACTTGAATCCCAAGTTGGATTCTCAATGCCAAGTGGATCAAACAAGCGGGGCTTCAAGTATTCGAGCACGGTGTCGCCCGAGACTTTGCTGACAATGGCGGAGAGCATGTAACTGCCGTAAGTGTTGTATTGGAAGTGCGTGCCCGGCTTCATGGGCACGGGATGCGCCAGGAACTCCTTCGCGGTCGCCTGGTGGTTCTGGATCTTCAGTTCCTGCTCGTGGCCGCAAGTCATGGTGAGCAGATCGCGCACCTTCATGGCCTTCAGATTCTCCGATGGTTGCGCAGGCGCGTCGTCGGGAAAGAATTTCAGCACCGGATCGTCAAGACCAAGCTTTCCCTCGGCCATGGCAAGGCCCACGGCGGTGGAGGTGAAGCTCTTGCTCAATGACCACAGCACATGCGGCGTGTCTGCGGACTCCGGATTCCACCAAGCCTCCGCGATCACGCTCCCATGCCGCACGATCATGACGCTGTGAAGTGTGTCGATTTTATCGAGCTCCGTGATGAAGTCACAAACGGCTTGCGACGACACACCCTGTGCCTCCGGTGTGCTGCGCGGCAAAGGCTGGGCAGCCCGTGTCGCGAAGGAAGTGGAAACGAAAATGGAGAGTGCTGTCAGAAAGCAGGATGGCGGGTTCATGATCGGGTGGGGTCAGTTTGAGTGAACGTGTCTCCGCTGGTAAAGTCGCAGCCAATGCAGATTGGCGGAGATTTCGATGGTGGCTGATTTTGTGATTCGTGCCGAAGCGTGAACAACGTTTGCTGTGCTGGGTTGGGTGGGATTTGAGTCTTGGCAAGGGGGGCGTCCGGGGCCTAATCTCCTGATCATGCGCCGTTGGCTTTTTCTCTTCTGGGGATGGATTTCACTGTCCCTTTCTTTTCTCTGTGCAGCTGAGATGCGAACCTGGACGGCGGCGGACGGGCGACGCATTGAAGCGATGTTGATCGAAGGTGGCGAAGAGAGTTTTCGGATTCGCTTGGCGGACGGACGCACCTTTGATTTGAAGCCCTCTCAGGTTTCTGCGGAGGATCAAACTTATGTGACCCAGACGTTGAAGGATCGGGCGCTGGAGGCGCAGCGGGAAGCTGGACTCGCATCGGGGCCTTACGCCGAGGCGTGTGTGGGGGAGTGGCAGAAGATGACGGCGGAAGACGGTCTGCGATTTCATTTCTTTGCCAACAAGCGCGACTTGAAGGAGGGGCAAACGTATCCCCTTTGCATTTACCTCCACGGTTCGAGCAACACGGGTTCGGATCTCGAAAAGCGAGAGCCGGGTGCCAACGCCTTTGCCAACGAGGCGTTCTACGAAGCGCGTCCCTGTTTTGTGATTGCTCCCGAGGCTCCCGCTGGAACGGGCGCTTTCAAACAGATCGCCCCGCGCATCCTGGCCTTGATCGATCATTTGACCCTGCATTTGCCCATCGACCGTGAGCGCATCTATCTCACGGGCTATTCCATGGGGAGCCGGGGATGCTGGGACTTGCTTATTGCGGCACCAGAAAGGTTTGCTGCTGCGGTGCCGATCGCGGGTCCGTTGGGTGGGAATGCGGTGAAGGACCTGCCCAAGGTGGCGATTTGGATGCACTATGGCGAGCTGGATAAAAAGGACGAATTCCTGGCGCTCAGTGCTGCTCTGAAGGCGGCGGGGCATGACTTCAGAGAAACCGAGCATCCGGGCGCGGATCACGTCAGTTTTCACGGTAAGGTGGCCAAAGATCCGGCGGTTCACGAGTGGATGTTTGCGCAAAAGCGGTCCTCGCGTTGAGTTTCCCAATGAAGAGGAGAATGACTGGAGGTTGGCTTGTTGCGGGACGGGCAGGACAGGCTGGAGCGTGAACGAGGAAGTGGGGGAGGGGGAGAAAAGTGCTTTTCAGAGGGGTGGGGACGGGGCAAGATGCGCGCTCTATGAATGACGCCAACGCCAAGTCGATTCGAATCCGCCTGTTTGTGATGATGCTGCTCCAGATTGCGATCTGGGGGGCTTGGCAGCCGAAAATTTTTGCCTACATGGGCATGCTGAAGTTTGAAGAATGGCAGATCCAATTGGCGGGTTCGTTGTTTGGCCTGGCCTCGTTGGTGGGGATGTTTTTCAGCAATCAGTTGGCGGATCGGCATTTCTCGGCGGAGCGCTTTTTGGCGGTGAGCAATGTGATTGGCGGGTTGGCTTTGGTGGGCACGGCCTATCAGGTCTCCTTTTGGCCGTTCTTCGCGTGTTTTAGCCTGTATTGCTTGGTGTATGTGCCGACGATCGCGGTGGGGAATTCACTGGCCTTCGCCCATTTGAAGGATCCGGCCAATGAATTTGGATTTGTGCGGATGGGGGGGACGATTGGCTGGATCGTGGTGAGCTGGCCGTTCATCTTGCTGTTGCGCAAGGATGCGGGGGTGGAAGATACGCGGACGATCTTTTTGGTGGCGGCAGCGATTTCTTTTGCGTTGGCGGTGTTTAGCTGGACATCTCTGCCGCACACACCGCCGAAGAAGGATGTGCGGGCTGAGGATCGGTTGGCTTGGGTGAAGGCCGTTCGCATGCTGAAGATGCCGTTTGTGTTGGTGCTGTTTGTTGTGACCTTCATCGACTCTACCATCCACAATGGATACTTTGTGATGGCGGATGAGTTTTTGACCAAGCGGGTGGGCATCACTTCGAACATTAGCATGGTGGTGATGAGCATTGGTCAAGTGGCAGAGATCGTGGCGATGCTGATCCTGGGGAAGGTGTTGGCCAAACTGGGATGGAAGTGGACGATGATTTTTGGGGTGCTTGGTCACGCGTCGCGGTTTGCGGTGTTTGCCTTTTTCCCGGACTCGCAGTGGTTGATCATCACGGTGCAGGTGCTGCACGGCATTTGTTATGCCTTCTTCTTTGCGGCAGTGTACATCTTTGTGGATGCGGTGTTTCCAAAGGACGTGCGCTCCAGCGCGCAGGGTTTGTTCAACATGTTGATCCTGGGCTGCATGGTGGTGGCCAGCTTCTTCTTTGTGTGGGTGAAGGGGCAGCTGACGGTGGATGGTGCCACGGATTGGCAGCAGCTCTTCCTGGTGCCGACGGGGATGGCGCTGGTGGGCATGGTGCTGATGGCGTTCTTCTTCCGACCGCCCACGCGAGGGCCGGACTACGATGACAAGTTGGCAGGTCCAGCGGCGCACTGAGTTGGGTGGATGAAGTCAGTGACGAGGAAAACTTGAGATGAAAACTTGGCGGCTGGCAGGCATCAATTTTGATCACTTCCACATGGGGGACCTGCTGCGGCAGGCCTTCGAACATGAGGCGGTGGAGTTGGTGGGCATTGCCGATGAGCAACCGGAGCGGATGGAGTCGGCCCGGCGGAATTTTGGCCTGACGGATGCGCAGGTGTTCACGGATGTGGAGGCGTGTCTGGAGCGGACGCGTCCTGATCTGGTGGTGCTGTGCCCTGCGGCTTCGGCGCACGGTGAGTGGGTGAAACGGGTGGCTCCTGCGGGTGCCCATGTGTTGGTGGAGAAGCCGTTTGCGGGATCACTGGCGGAGGCGGACGCCATGGTGGCGGCGATGGCGGGGACCGGGAAGGAGTTGGTGATCAATTGGCCACTGGTGTGGGATGCGGCGCAACAAACGGCGCGGCGATTGGTGCGTGAGGGGTTGATCGGAGAAGTGCGGGAGTTTCATCACTATGG
>JAGRPD010000130.1:2890-36010 GCA_020439875.1 Verrucomicrobiales bacterium | reverse complement strand
GGTGGTGGTTCGTTGCGAGATTACATGGGTTATGGTGCGACGTTGGGCTCGTGGCATCTGGATGGGCGGGCACCGATTGAGGTGGGGTGTGTGTGGGATGAGCCGGAGGGGTTGGAGGTGGATGAGCACGCGGTGGCGGTGTTGCGTTACGGATTTGGCCTGAGCAAATGCGAGACCCGCTGGGGGACGTTCACGGATCCGTGGACGCATGCTCCGCAGCCGGTTTGCGGTTTTGTTTTGGTGGGTACGGAGGGCACGCTCTCCATGCGGGACTACGGCCAGGTGGTGCGGGTGCAGACGCGAGAGCGGCCTGAGGGGTTTGAGGTGCCGGTGGATGAGCCGACTGGGGTGAATTGCGATCCGATCGCCCACTGGGTGCATCACCTGGAGACGGGCGCGCCATTGATTGGACCGTTGACGGTGGAGATCTCGCGTTTGGGTCAGCGGATTGTGGATACGGCACTGGAAAGTGCGCGGTGCAAGCGCACCCTGCCGTTGTTGGGGTAATTAATTTTTTTCATCTTGGCCCGTTGCCTGCTAGACTAGTGAGGACCGTGGGGATCTGTTCAACCAACCCAGATCTCATGGGCGAGTGCCATGCTGCTTGAGAATTACGAGACCGACGATTTTTACGACGAGATGTTCACCGAGGACGGCACGGTCCGGCCTCATTACGAAGCGGTGGCGCGAGGTTTGGGGGAGGTGACCGTTGAGGAATATCGCAACAAGCAAACAGCGGTGGATGCGGCCTTCATGCGCCATGGGGTGACCTTCACGGTGTATTCGGACGATCAGGGAACGGAGCGAATTTTTCCGTTTGATTGCATGCCGCGGGTGATTTCTGCGGAGGAGTGGGATCAGATTGAGCGCGGTTTGATTCAGCGGATTGAGGCGTTGAATCTGTTTTTGCACGATCTGTATCACGATCAAAAAATCCTCAAGGATCGGGTCATTCCGGCGCGCTACATCTTGGGTGCCAAACATTTTCGGCGGGAATGTGCGGGCATGGATGTGGCAAAGAACATCTACGTGCACATCTGTGGGACGGATCTGATCCGAGATCGCGATGGTCGCTACCTGGTGCTGGAGGACAACTTGCGCTGTCCATCGGGGGCGAGCTACATGCTGGAGAATCGGGCTGCCCTGAAACGGGCATTTCCCGAGGTGTTCAGCGAGGTCAAACCGCGTCCGGTAGCGGACTATGCGCAGACTTTGCTGGCGGCGCTGCAACATTCGGCCCCGGAGAGTTTCGTGGGCGCTGAGCATCCGACGGTGGTGTTGCTGACGCCGGGTGTGTATAACAGCGCCTACTTTGAGCACGCCTTTCTGGCTCGGCAGATGGGCATCCCGATTGTTGAAGGGCGGGACCTAGTGGTGCGGGATGCGAAGGTGTACATGCGAACGACGGCGGGTTTGGTGAAGGTAGATGTGATTTACCGGCGGATTGACGATGACTTTTTGGATCCGGCGAAGTTTCGTCCGGACTCGTTGCTGGGAGTGCCGGGCATCTTCAATGCGGCGCGGGCAGGCAATGTGACGCTGGCCAACGCGGTGGGCACGGGTGTGGCGGATGACAAGGTGGTGTACTACTTTGTGCCGAAGATCATCAAGTACTACCTGGATCAGGAGCCGATCCTGCCGAATGTGGATACGTACTTGGCATCGGAGGATGAGGATCGGGATTTCATTTTGGAAAACCTCAACAAGCTGGTGGTCAAGTCCGCGAATGAGGCGGGTGGTTACGGCATGCTGATGGGTCCGTGGGCGGCACAGGCGGAGATCGACAAATTTCGCGACATGGTGCGGGCGGATCCACGCAATTTCATCGCGCAAAATCCGATCTCGCTGAGTCGTCATCCGACCTGGGTGGAGGAGGGCTTTGAGGGGCGGCACATCGATCTGCGGCCCTACATCCTGTGTGGTGAAAAAATCACGGTGACGCCCGGTGGTCTGACGCGGGTGGCGTTGCGGAAGGGCTCCTTGGTGGTGAACAGCTCTCAGGGCGGGGGCTCCAAGGATACCTGGGTGCTGCGTGCGGCGAATGCCTGATGCCTCTTTTAATCCCTTCTTCCCCCTTTTACGACCATGATCCCTCAAACGGAAGCTCCGGTGTTTCGAGAACATTTTGCCCGCGATCGTCAGGCCAATGTGATGCTGTCGCGCGTGGCTGGTAGTCTGTATTGGATGAGCCGCTATCTGGAGCGGGCGGAGAACATAGCGCGCTTGCTGGATGTGAATCTGCAGCTGCTGCTGGATTTTGAAAAGCTGGATGACGAATCTTTGAAACAGCATTGGTTGCCCATCCTCCATGCGATTGGAGATGAGACCTTGTTTTTTCAGCTCTATGAGACGGCGGACAGTCTGAGTGTGTCGGATTTCATCACTTTCAATCGCAACAATCCGAACTCCCTGTTCAACTGCCTAGTGACGGCGCGGGAGAATGCGCGTCAGGTGCGGGATCAGATCTCGGCGGAGATGTGGACGGTGCTCAATGATGCGTACCACTTCATTTCGAGCCGTTGCATTGAGGACGTGTGGGATGGCGATGTGGGAGCGTTTTACGATCAGATCAAGCAGTTCTCCCATCTGTTTCAGGGCATTACGGTCTCGACCTTTGCCCGCAATGAAGGGTATGAGTTCATTCAGTTTGGGAAATACCTGGAGCGGGCCGATAAGACGAGCCGTCTGCTGGATGTGAAGTACCACATTCTCCTGCCCAAGGTGACGGATGTGGGTGGGGCGGTGGATGCGGCGCAATGGCAGGCGGTGTTGAGATCCACCAGCGCGCTGGAGGCATATCGGCGATTTTACGTGACGGATATTTTAGCGAGCAAGGTGGCGCAGTTTCTGATTTTCCAGGACGCGTTTCCTCGGTCGATTACGTTTTGTGTGGATCAGCTGCGGCAGTTTGCGCTGCTCATCTCGGAGGGAAGGGAGGGGGAGTCGGAGAGTCCGCCGATGCGGAAGTTTGGTCGGTTTGCGTCGGGGTTGCGGTTTCTCGCGGTGGATGACGTGATTCAGCAGGGTTTGCACGAGTTTGTCACGGAGGTGCAGACCGAGCTGGCGGGCCTGGCGGCGCACATTTACCAGACGTACATGTACTGCGCGCCCGTGGATATGGATGCGGAGATCCGCTTTCACCAGCAGCAGGAGCAGCAGCAGCAGGGCATGCTGCCGGCGGTGGTGGCGGGATGATGAGGGGTGGGGTGGAAGGAAAATCCAAACCGAAGATTGAATTGTGACCCGAGGACGGGCAAAAATGGCGACTCCATGAAACAGACGATCCATTTTCGGCGAAGGCGATGCAACGGCATGGCGGCGGATGGAGGCATCGTGGGCATGGCGGTGGAGAGATGAGTGACGCCGTGCCTCAGCAAATCACCGCAGGCATGAGGCTGCGGGTCACGCACTCCACCTGCTTTCACTACGAGGGGGAGGTGCTGGAGAGTCACAATGAGGCGCGGCTCCATCCGGTGTCGGATCCGCTCCAGCGTTGCGTTGAGTTTGCGCTGAAGGTGGTGCCGGAGGTGCCGGTGGTGACGCGTGTGGATTTTCACCAAAATCAGGTAGCCTACTTTGATGTTATGAGCGCTCATCGACGGCTGGAGGTGGCGTCGGATGCGGTGGTGGAGACACGGGTGGACGAGCGGGGGGAGGCTCCATCGGGGTTGACGCTGGATGCGCTGGAGGGGCCGGAGATGGACTTCACGGTGTTTGATTTTCAAAACAGTTCCCCGCTGATCGCGGTGACGGCCGATGCGGCGGACGAGGCGCGGGCGGTGATCGGGCCTCGGGTGACGGACCTGTGGCGTGACTCAGTCGCGCTGGCTCGGCATGTGCATGAGACATTTCAATATGTGCCGGGTCTGACGGACTCTCGGACGACGGTGGCGGAGGCGTTGAAATCCCGCTGCGGGGTGTGTCAGGACTTTGCCAATGTCACCATTGCGTTGTGTCGCTCGCGGGGGATTCCGGCGCGCTACGTCAGTGGCTACTTTTTCAATGGCAAGACGGAGCCGTCGGAGGTGGAGGCTTCGCATGCGTGGATGGAGGTGTTTTTGCCGGGGTTTGGGTGGAAGGGGTGGGATCCGACGCACGATCGAGCGGCGGATCCGCGCTACATCAAGCTGGCGGTGGGTCGTGACTACGCGGATGTCAGACCGGTGAGTGGGCGATTCCTGGGAAAGGGATCGGGGTCTCAGACGATGACGGTGGAGGTGCGGGTGCGGGAGCTGAAGGAGCCTGCGGCGGAGGAGGCGCGGCAAGCATGATCCGCAACGTGGTGTTTGACTGGTCCGGGACCTTGGCGGACGATTTGCCGGCCGTGTTGGTGGCGGTCAATGGAGTGTTTGAAGATCACGGCCTGCCGCAGTGGACGAAGGAGGAGTTTTTGCGGAGGTTTCGGCTGCCGTTCACGGAGTTTTATGAGGAGGTGATGCCGCAAATCCCGCTGGCGCAGGTGGCGTTGAGTTATTTGCGACACTTTCCGGCGGGTCAGCCGGTGCCCGCATTGCCGCATGCTGAGGAATTGTTGGGAGAGCTGCGGGGGGCTGGGGTGCGGATGGTCGTCCTCAGTAGCGCGCCGGAAGTGCACGTGGTGGAGCAGGCGAAGGAGCTGGGTTGGATGGAGTTTTTTGAGCAATTCCACTGTGGGGTGGTGGATAAAGTGGCGCATCTGCCGAAGCTCCTGCAAGCGCTGGACATGGAGCCAGGGCAGACCGTGATGGTGGGGGACATGCGGCATGATGTGGCGGCGGGAAAAGCTGCCGGGGCTGTGGCGGCTGCGGTATGTGGGGGCTACGAATCGGCAGAGCTGCTGCGGACGGGGGAGCCCGATGTGATGCTGGCGGATTTGTCCGCCCTGAGGCGATTGCTGGGGCGCGGGCGCGGCGCGGCGGCGGAGATGGCACCGGTGGCGACGGTGGGGGCTTTGATTCGGGAGGCGGGCGGGCGGTTGTTGATGATCCAGACCCACAAATGGAAACACAAGTGGGGCATCCCGGGAGGCAAAATTCAACGTGGAGAGGCCTGTGAAGCCGCGCTACGCCGCGAGATTCGGGAAGAAACAGGGCTGGAACTGACGGAGGTGCGATTTGTGATGGTGCAGGATTGTGTGGAGCCGCCGGAGTTCATGCGCTCGGCGCATTTTTTGCTGCTCAATTACGTGGCGGATTGCGCGGGCTCCCTGCCTGAGGTGCGGCTGAATGAGGAAGCGCAGCGGTGGCGATGGGTGACGCTGGAAGAGGCTGGGGCGCTGGATTTGAATGAGCCGACGCGGGTGCTGCTGGAAGAGTGCCGAAACCGGGGCATGTTGCAGGCGTGAACGATTTTTCTGAAGTGGATCCGCCAGATCAGATTCTCATTGAGGGCCTGGAGGCGGCGGCGCGCGTCGGCGTGCCGGATGAGGAGCGAGCTGGTTGGCAGACCTTGCGTTGGGATCTGAGTCTGGAGTTGGAGACGCGTTTCGAGGACATGGCGGATGATTTGGAAAAGACGGTGGACTACCAGGCGGTGGCGGAAGGGCTGCGGCGGCTGGTGGCGGAGCGCCCGAGGCGGTTGATCGAAACTTTGGCCGAAGAGGCCGCGAGCTGGCTGCTGCGGGAGTTTCCACTGGGTCGGGTGACGCTGACGGTCCGCAAGCGGGTGCTCCCCGGAGTGGACGCCACCGCTGTGCGTCTGACCCGGAAGAAACCGTGCGGATTTTGACGATCAATTGTCGCAAAACGATTTCTTGAGCAATCAGGCGAAGAATCGCTTGTCCGCAGGCCGATAGGGTGGTTTTCTTGCACGCCCGAAAAGGGGCAGGAGGGGCTCCCGATCCTCCCGCGGAATAAGGGAATGAGCGAACCAATCCACCACTACCCAGATATTGAAGACGCGGAGCTTGTGGCCCTGGCCCAGGAGGCCGACACGCGTGCTTTTGACGAGCTGGTGAAACGCTACACGCCGAAGCTTTACGGCTTGGTGTACAACATGACGTCGAACCGCGAGGACACCCTGGACCTGCTGCAAGACATTTTTGCAAAGGCCTACCGCTCGCTGCGCCGATTCATGGGCAAGTCCTCGTTTTACACGTGGATCTACTCGATCTCGGTGAATATGACCCTCAATTTTTTGAAAAAAAGAGGGCGTCATTACAAGGTTAGTCTTGACGATGTAGATACAGGGATTCAAAATGACCCCGAATTCGTGAAAATTACCACGGCGAGCGGAGGCCCGCTGCGGGAGATCAATATTCACGAGCTGCAAAAAAGATTGAACGAGGCCATGATGCGCCTGTCCGAAGATCATCGGACAGTGGTGACGCTTTATGATATCCAAGGCCTGCAGCATTCTGAAATCAGTCAGATCCTTGGCGTATCCGAAGGCACGGTCCGGTCCCGGTTGTTTTACGCTCATCGCCAGCTGCAGAACTACCTCGACGACTTTGTGAAATAGTTTTCCGTTTTTTATTCATCCACCTTGCTTCCATGCAGCCCGACGAACCCTCCACACCAACCCCCATCCAGCAGCTCATCCGGCTCAAGCGATACGAGCAGCCAAGTGATGAGACCCTGGAAGGTTTCGTGGCGGACTTCCGCGAGCGACAGCGCCGGGAAATGCTGAACCAAAGCGCCCGAGGCCTGTTGTGGGAGCGAGTGACGACGTATTGGGAAAACCTCTCCGCCACTCCGAAGTGGGGGATTGCTGGCCTGGTGGGAGCTGCGGCGGCTTTGCTGCTGTGGTTTGGCCTGCAGCCTGCCGTCGAGACGCCGGTTGAAGGGGGCGGTTTGGCAGAGAACGCGACTCCAGCTGCGGCAGGCGGTGAAAAAGAGCGTTTCGAAGTGGACGCGATGCTCATCAGCGTGGGGGATACCGAAGAGGCGACGACGGAAGCGCCCTTTTTTCTGAGTCGGCACAACGATGGCGGCTTTGTCGATGATCAACGGGAACAGATGGCGGACGTGAACCGCACGCCTGGAGTCTATCTGGACTCTCCCGGGGAGTTTGCCACCCGGCCGCTGAAAAAAACCACCAAGCAGCGGGCGATTCCTCGCAGCGAATAGCAGCCTCCTCGTCGAGGGAATGACAAAGGGTCGCCCTTGAGGCGGCGGGTGGATGCGCTTTAGTGGCGGTCCTATGTCCACCATCGTCGTTGTGAGGAAAAACGGAGTCGCCTGCATTGGGGCAGACACCATGAGTAGCTTGGGATCCCTGCGGCAGCGGGCGCATCATGTGGCCAATTGCGGGAAAATCGCGGAGATCGATGGTACTTATATCGGGCTCACCGGTACCTCGGCCAGTTTGGTGGTGCTGCGCAGCTATTTTTCCAATCCGGAGCGGCCCCGCGATTTCTCATCGACGGATGCGATTTTTGAAACGCTGCGCTACGCTCATCAGGAACTCAAAGCGGCCTACCACATGGCTACCCAGCCAGCTAGTGGGGAGGAATACGAGACCACGCAGTTTTATGGATTGGCGGCCAATGAACATGGCATCTTCGCCATCTATTCTTACCGGACCTGCCAGGAGTTTCATCAGTATTGGGCGGCGGGCTCGGGCCGAGACTTTGCCCTGGGGGCCTTAAAGGCGTGTTACGACGAGGTTGAGACAGCGGAGGAGGCGGTGAAAATCGCGTTGAAGGCGGCGGCTGAGTTTGATAGCGGAACGGGAGCGCCCTTTGAGTGTCATTCTGTTCCTCTTCTGGAAAAAGCGACCAAACGTGGGGCCTCGCGCTCATCAGGCAGCAAGAAAAAGGCTCAACGGCAGAGCCCCCGAAAGAAGCGCTCGGCTGGATCGTCTTCATCGGGGTCGTGATCAAAGCCTACTTTCCTCTCCAACCTCTGGTCTTTTCCCTCCTGGTCCTGCCTGCGCTGGCGGACGGACCGAAAGACAACGTCGCCACCGAAGTACGGGAGATTCCCCCGCCTGGCATCGCCGTACCGGAGGCGGTAGCGGTGGAATTGACGAAGGGAGCGGACGCACTGCGTCAGGCCCTGGATGAGGTGGCCGCAGCGCAGGCGAAGCGGGCGGATTTGCTCGCCCTCCTGCCCGATGTCGAGGTTTATTGGAAGGCACTGGCCTGGACCTTGGAAAACCAGCAGTTTTACAAGGAGTCCGAGTTCAAAGCAGCTCGGGAAATTTTGGCCGAAGGCCTGGAGAGGGCTCGTCAACTGAAGGCGGGTCAGGCTCCCTGGTTGAAACAGAAAGGGCTGGTGGTGCGCGGCTATCGCTCCCGCATTGATGGCTCGGTTCAGCCATATGGATTGGTGATTCCCGAGTCCTACACGGGGGCTCCCATTCGGGTGGACGCCTGGTTTCACGGACGCGGTGAGACCGTCAGTGAGCTGGCCTTCATCGAGCAACGGCGCAAGCAGGCGGGACAGGCCACGCCCAAGGACGCCATCGTCCTGCACCCCTATGGGCGCTATTGCTGCGCCAACAAGTTCGCGGGTGAAATCGATCTGCTGGAGGCGCTGGAGCACGCCTCCCAATACTATCAGTTGGACCCCGACCGCACCGTGGTGCGGGGCTTTAGCATGGGGGGAGCGGCCTGCTGGCAGTTTGCGGTGCACTATGCAGACCGGTGGTGTGCCGCGAGTCCAGGGGCAGGATTTTCAGAGACGCCCGAGTTTTTGCGAGTGTTCCAAGGGGAGGATGTATCCAATGTGCCGTGGTATCAGAAGAAGCTTTGGCACTGGTACAATGCGACGGATAGCGCGTTGAATTTGTTTCATTGCCCCACGGTGGCTTACAGCGGGGAATTGGATCGGCAAAAGCAGGCAGCCGACATGATGGAGGCCGCGCTGCGGGCGGAGCAGATCGATCTGCTGCACCTCATCGGCCCCAAGATGGAGCACAAGATTGATCCAGGATCGATGGCGGAGATCGAGCGTCGATTGGCGTCCATCACTGCGGCTGGACGGGCACCCATGCCGTTCGAGGTGCACTTTGCCACCTGGATGCTGCGCTACAATCGCATGCATTGGGTGGTGGTGGATGAGCTGGAGGAGCACTGGGAACGCACGCGGGTGCATGCCTTCATCACGGCAGCGAGCGCGGTGACGGTGAAGACGCAAAATGTGACGGCGCTGACGCTGGATATGGAATCGGGTCTCTGTCCGCTATCACCGCTGCAACGTCCGGTGGTAACGATCGATGGGCAAGCGGTGGAAGTGCGGCGGCCCAAGTCGGATCGCTCCTGGCAGGTGCATCTGCGCCGGGGGCAAGGGGGGCAATGGATGGAAACTCTGGCGGCCACCCAGAATGGAAAAACGGGGCTGGTCAAACACCACGGTATGCAAGGTCCCATCGATGATGCCTTCATGGAGCCGTTTTTGATGGTCATGCCCACCGGCAAAGCCTGGCATGAAGCCACGGGAAAATGGGTCAACGAAGAAGCTGAGCACGCCGTGCGTGAGTGGCGCAAGCAGTTCCGTGGGGATGCACCGCAGCGTCCCGATTCGGCAGTGACGGAGGAGGACATCGCGGCCAACAATCTGGTGCTCTGGGGAGATCCATCATCGAATGCCGTGCTGGCTCGGGTGCTGCCCAAGCTGCCGATTCAGTGGACGGAAAAAGGCGTGATCGCCAACGGTAAAACCTATGCGGCGAATTCTCACATGCCGATTTTGATCTTCCCCAATCCGCTGAATCCGGAGCGCTACGTGGTGATCAACAGCGGAGTGACCTACCGCGAGTATGCCTACCTCAACAACGCCCGCCAAGTGCCGATGCTGCCTGACTGGGCGGTGGTGGATCTCGCTGAGGCCCCCAATCCGGTGACGCCAGGACGGATCGCTGACGCGGGTTTCTTTGACGAACACTGGCAGTGGAAACCCGGCCCCAAGGAGTAAGGGGACGGGGACCAAGGGCGGAAAGCCGAGGACGGAATCGCCGGATGCGGTGGCGGGTTATTGGGCGGCTTTCTGGGCCGCTTTTTGGGCGGCGGCGGCAGCTTGACCCTGCGGAGTGGCAGCGGCAGCGGCCTTGACGTCACCTTTCATGGCGGCGGAAGCCATTTTTCCCTGGGGGCTGTTGGCGGCAGCTTTTTTGAGCATGCCACTCGCGTTTTCGGAGTCGAGATGGGCCTTGCATTCGGGGCAGGCGGGCGACTCACCATTCTTGGGGGCGCTGCTGCAGGAGCAGAGCAGGAGGGCGATGGCAGCGGCGGTGTGGGAAAGGATGTTTCTCATGAAGGAAGCGCGGAGATTGCCGAATCGTGAAGCGGCATGCAAGCCGTCTTTTTCAACAGCTCCCAGGTGCAGGTGGTGCAGAAGGCGGTGCGTCCTCGAACCTCAGCGAGGCTGCATGACGAGCGCTTTGGGCGCATCGACCCAGCCGGCTTCACGTTGGCCAGAGCCGGGGTGATCTTCATCGCCGATGACGGCTCGGGCTTTTTCGGCCATGGCTTGGAGGCGTTTCACGACGTCGGGATGGTCTGCGGAGACTTCGTGCGCTTCCGTGACGTCATCGCGGACGTTGAAAAGCTGAGCGGGAGCGGGGCTCTTTTTGGCTTGGAGGTTTTGGCGTTTGGCTTTGAGGGGGAGATAGAGCTTCCACGGGCCACTGCGGACGGCCTGCAGCTGATCGAGCTGGTAGAAATAGAAGCCGTCGGCGTCATACGGAGACGCGGTGTCTTCCTGGCCGAGGATTTGCGGCCGGATGTCGTGACCGTCGATGGCGTTCTGCGGCAGCTTGGCTCCTGCGAGGTCGGCAAAGGTCGGCAGGAAGTCCATCATGCTACCCAGAGCGCGGCACTCGGTGCCCGCAGGAATGTGGCCGGGCCAGCGCATGATGGTGGGCATGCGCATGCCGCCCTCGGTGGTGGTGTAACCGGGCCCTTGGTAAGGTGCGTTGCTGCCTTGGGGTGGGTTGCGGTTGGGGGCACCGTTGTCAGATGTCCAGACGATGAGGGTTTTTTCGTCGAGGTTCAGGCGCTTGAGAGCGGCGAGGATTTCGCCCATGGACCAGTCCAATTCTTCGACGCTGTCTCCCCATTCACCGTTGGCGGACTTGCCTCTGAAAGCAGGGCTGGAGTAAGGCGTCTTGGTGCTGCCGGGCATGGCTTGTGGCAGGTAGAGGAAGAACGGCGTGTCGCGATGATTCTCGATGAAACGGATGCTCTCCTCGGTGTAGCGCTGGGTCAGGTAGTCGCGATCGACAGGAGCTTCGATGACTTTTTCATCCTGCATCAACGGTAGCGGTGGCCAGACGTCCGGATTTTTATCCTGCGTCATGTCATCGCTGTAGGGGATGCCGAAAAAGTGGTCAAAGCCCTGACGGGTGGGCAAAAAGGGCGGTTGATCTCCGAGGTGCCATTTGCCGATGATCATGGTGGCGTAACCGGCGCTCTTGAGGACTTCTGCGATGGTGGTTTCATCGGGGTTGAGGCCTTTGGGGGCGACGGGTTGGAGGACGGCGGTGCCTTTGTCACTGACGTGGAGATTGACGCGGCGTGGGTAGCAGCTGGTCATGATGCTGGCGCGGCTGGGCGTGCAGACGCCACTGGTGGCGTAAAAGTTGGTGAACATCCGTCCCTCGGAGGCCATGCGATCCAGGTGCGGGGTGCGATGTTTGGTGTCCGGGTTGAAGCACTTCACGTCGCCGTTGCCGAGGTTATCGCAGAAGACGATGATGAAATTGGGCTTTTCCTCGGCGGGAGCCGCGTGAAGGGGGGAAAAGGTGGCGAAGAAAAGTGCGGCGGTGGTGAGGCTGCGGGACAGCGAAGGGCAGGACATGAAGCAAGAAACGCCACGGGGGTGGCGAATCTCACGCTGGCCTTGCAAACTTGTGATTGGATAGGGAACCCGATGCGCCTGGGCAGTCGGTGAAGGAGGCGATGCAGCAGCGGATGCAATCGCGGTTTCAGAGGCGTGGGGTCTCGCTGCGGCCACCTGTAGGGGAGGCGGCCCGTGGCAAGGGGCTCTCTCCACGCGGTCCGGCTTGCCACGCACAGAGGCTCGACTCGGGAGAGTCAAGCCACGATGGCGGTTCGCGCCGGGAGAGGGTCAACGCTTAAAGGCGGTCTTGCGCTGGGCAATGAGTGTCGATTTTTGAAGGATGGATGGTGGTCTCGGTGCGGAAACCTACCGGGGCTTTACACTTGGATGAATTCGAGGGCGACGTCGTGACCGGTGCCGGCGATGCTGCCGATGGCGGCGAGGAGCTGGCGGCAGACGAGTTCATCGGTGACTTGGGTGCCCTCGGCGGTGCGGACGTAGATGACGTCCACGGCGACGCCTTTTTCGGTGTTGATGCGGGCGTGGGAGACGTTGAGTTTGAGTTCGCCGATGGATTTGAGAATGTCGTAGAGCAGGCCGAGCCGGTCCACGCACTGGAGTTCGACGACGGTGGCATCCTGAGAGACGGTGTTGTTGATGCTGACGCGCTCGGGGATCTCGGCGAGCATGGCGTCGCGATCTGGGTTGGGTTTGCGCAGGGCGTCGATGGCGGAGCCGAAGCTGAAATGGGGATCGAGGAAGGAGGCGCGGACGCCTTCTTCGATGCGTTGGCGGGCTCCCTTGCTGGAGACGGGGGTGAGCTGACTGTTGGTGACGCGGAAGATGTCGATCACCAAGTCGTCGTAACGGCGGAAGAGGTCGGCACTGAGAATGCTGATGTTTTGAGCGGCGAGCGCTCCGGCGACTCGTGCGAGCAGCTGGGGGCGATCCCAGCAGACGACGATGAGTTCGGAGTGGCCTTGGTCGGGGAAGTCTTGCCAGTGGAAGACGGGGAGGAGGCCGGTGGGATCAGGGTCTTGGACGAGGTTTTCGAAGAACTCGCGGAAGAGCTGGAGGTGGAGGGTGATGACTTTGTCTTGGCGGAAGTTGAAGTAGGCCTTGGGCATGTGGGTGAAGTGGGCGTCCACTTCTTCTTGCCAACTGGCGTCGAGAGATTTCAAGACGGCTTCGCGGAGTTCGGTGACGGGCTCGCCGGCGCGATCCATGAAGTCGGTGGGGGCATCAAAAAATGCGGAGGTGAGGCGGTAGAGGCGGCGGATGGAGGCTTCTTTGTACCCGCTCCAGCTTTGGGTGCTGGTGCCGTTGGAGTCGGCGTAGGTCATGACCAGGAGGTTGTCGAGATTCTCCTGGCTGCGGACGATGCCGGCGAATTCCTCGATGACGCTGGGGTCTTCGAGGTTCTGAGTGGTGGCGGTTTTGTACATCAGCAGGTGGTTGTCCACCAGGAAGATGATGCGGCGGCGTTCCTCTCCTTTGATGAGGAGGCGGCGACAGACGTTGTCGGCGAGGAGGACGCTCTCGTCATCGTGACGCTTGCGATTGGCGGCGCGCCCGGTGTCGTGCATGAGGAGGGCGAGGTAGAGCAGCCAGGGCTTGTCGATGCCACGGAGGAGTTTCTGATAAAACTGTGTTTCAGAGCGCACTTCACCGGTGAGGGTGTCGAGGATTTCGATGGTGCGGAGGGTGTGCTCGTCGGCGGTGTATTGGTGGAAGAACTCGTGCTGCACCAGGCAGGTGAGGGCTCCAAATTCGGGGATGAGGCGTCCGAGGAAACGGGCCCGATGCATCTGGCGGAGGGTGCGGCCGACATCGCCACTGCGTTGGAGGATGGAGAGGAAGGGTTCGCGGACTTTGTCTTGGTAGCGGTAGCTGACGGTGACGAGGCGGAGGTGTTTTTGGATCAGGTCGTACAGCTCGGGGCTGAGGCGGAGGTGACGGCGCTGGGTGTGGACAAAGAGGCGGATGAGGCGGAAGCGATCCTCTTTGAAGATGGCGTCGTTTTCGGGAAAGAGGCGGTTGTTGCGGGAGATGAAGCCGTCGAATTTGACGGGGCGGGTGCGTTTGGAGGGGAGGAAGAAGTTGAGGGCGCGGCGGCGGAGGCCGGGGGTGTCGATGACTTCGAGGTGGAAGCGATCCATCACTTCACGGCTGTTGTCGAAGATGTCGCGCGTGGCGGTGTAGTAGTCTCGCATGAAGGCCTCGATGCGGTGGAGGATGCGGCGGTGGCGGTAGCCGAGGTGGGTGGCGACGACGCCTTGAAGCCGCAAAGTGAGGAGGTCTTCGCCGCGCTTTTCGGAGTAGTGCATCTCGTTGCGGACGCGGAGGATGAAGTCGTAGGCGGTGGCGACTTCTTTCCAGCCTTTGTGGGAGATGAAGCCGTTTTTGACGAGGGATTGGGGATTGAGGGAGCCGAGCTTGGCGTAGGACATCCAGATGAGGTTTTGGTAGTCCCGCAGGCCGCCGCAGCCGTTTTTGACGTGGGGTTCCTGGACAAAGGGGGTGTCTCCAAACTTGCGGTGGCGCTGCTTGAGGTCGCGCTGACGCAGGCCGAGGAATTCGGTCTCGCGCCCGGTCATGCACTCGGGGTCAAAGCGCTGGCGCAGCTCTTCGAAGGCTTCTTTGCGACCGTGGAGATGGCGGATCTCCATGAGGGCGGTCTTGGTCTCCATGCTTTCATTGGCGAGCCGGATGCAGTCTCCGACGGAGCGGGTGCCGTGGCCGACTTTGAGGCGGAGGTCGTAGAGGAGGAGGAGAAACTCGCGCACGAGTTCCTCGACGACGGGGTCGGTGGGGGTGCGGTTGCCGGGGAAGAGGAAGGTGAGGTCGATATCGCTACCGGGGCTCATGACGCGGCGTCCGTAGCCGCCATGGGCGCAGACGCTGAGGGGCATGGCGCGGCGGCTTTCGGGGGAGAGATGGGCGGCGCAGCCATCCCAGAGGATGCGGACGAGACGGTCGATCATGTCGGAGCGCCAGCTGCAGACTTCGACGCCACTGCTGGCGTTGCGGTGGTGCATGCGGATGCGGGCCTCTTGCAATTTCAGGAACTGCTTGGAGAGGCGCAGGAGGTCTTTTTTGGAGCGGGGTTTCTCGGGCGGGGGGCCGAAGACCTTTTCCAAGGTGCGGTCGAGGGACTGCTGGTATTCGCGATCGGTCATCCAGGGGGTGGGGTCAGTAGGTGAGGAGGGCGTGGATGGGACCGGTGTGGCGGAGTTTTTCCCGACCTTGGAGGAAGCTGAGTTCGATGAAAAAGAGGCTGCCGAGGATCTGCCCGCCGAGTGCGGAGATGAGATCCAGGGCGGCGGTGGCAGTGCCGCCTGTGGCGAGGAGGTCATCGGCGAGGAGGACGGTCTCTCCCGGGGCGATGGCGTCTTCGTGGATCTCGATGTGGGCGGTGCCGTACTCGAGGGCGTAGTCCACGCCACGGGTGCGGTAGGGCAGCTTGCCTTTTTTGCGGACGGGGATGAATCCGGCCTGGAGGCGCTGGGCGATGAGGGCACCGAAGATGAAGCCGCGGGCGTCGATGCCGACGACCTTGTCCACACTGGTGACGCCGCTTTGCTCGATCATGCCGTCGATGGCGTGGCTGAAGAGGCGGGGGTCGGAGAGGACGGGGGTGATGTCTTTGAAGAGGATGCCGGGCTGGGGAAAGTCGGGGACATCGCGGACGGCGGCGTGGAGGGAGGCGAGGGTGTGAGGGTCCATGATTGCGGAGGGCGAGGTGCGGGGTATGGTTTCACAGCGATTGGCTTTTGCAATCTGGCTTCGAATGAGGCAGGGAGAAGAGTTGATCTTTTGAATATCTCGATGACGACGACGGCATGGATTCTTTGCCTGGCGGCTGCGGCCTTTTTGGCGGCGGTGGTCCGGGCTGTGCTCATCCTGCGAGCGGGACGCTGGCGGGATGGACGGAGCCAGCGTGTGCTGATGGGGGTGGGTTTGGGGCTGCTGACGGGATTTTTGTACCTGCGGGGGCATGAGGTGGGGCAGTGTCCGATGAAGTCGCTGCCGGATG
Source organism: Verrucomicrobiales bacterium (assembly GCA_020439875.1). Taxonomy (GTDB): domain Bacteria; phylum Verrucomicrobiota; class Verrucomicrobiia; order Verrucomicrobiales; family Verrucomicrobiaceae; genus JAGRPD01. Next base: position 20,272 of record JAGRPD010000130.1, on the reverse strand, counting down.
TGCTGGTGTTTGTGGCGTGGAGCATGGTGCTGCTATATTTCATGGTGGGGACGACGTACCGGCTGTCGCTGCTGGGGCTGTTCACGGCTCCGCTAGTGCTGATCCTGGTGGCGCTGGGAGGGCTGCTGCCGGGGGCGTTTGAGCCGTATTCGGAGCGGGGGCCGATCGTGCCTCTGGTGGAGCTGCACGCGGCGGTGGCGCTGGTGGCGTACGCGGCATTTGCCATGGCCTGCGTGACGGGGGTGATGTACCTGGTGCAGGAGCGGCTTTTGAAGCAGCACCGCATCGGGGGACTGTTTTTTCAACTGCCGCCGATCCGGGAGCTGGCGCGGGCGATCGGACGGCTGGTGTGGTTGGGGTGGCTGCTGCTGACGGCGGCGCTGGGGATGTCGATGGCGCTGGAGCAGAGCGTGGCGGAGTCCAAGCTGCTTTTCGCCTGGGCGGTGTGGGGACTCTACGGGGTGATCGCGCTGCTGTATTGGCGGCATGGTCTTTCCCCCCGGTTGACGGCTTGGCTGGCGGTGGCGGGTTTTGTGATGCCCTTTGTGTCTCTTTGGATCATCAATCATGTCTGACGTGCGGGTGGATCTGAAACACGGGCTGCTCTGCCTGGGCCTGAACTACCGGACGACACCGGTGGAGGTGCGGGAGCGCATTGCTTTCCCCGAGGCGCATTTGGGAGAGGCGCTGGCCCAGGTGCGCGCGCTGCCGGGTCTGGAGGAGGTGGTGGTGCTGTCCACTTGCAACCGGGTGGAGCTGTACGCTCGGCAGGAGCAGGGGGATGAGTCGGCGGCTTTTTCTGCGCTGACGCGCTACATTGTGGAGCACTTCGGTTTGCAGCCGGAGCATGAAGAGGCGCTGTCATTTTACCATCTGACGCGGGAGGAAACGGCGCGCCATCTGTTCCGGGTGGTGAGCGGGCTGGACTCGATGGTGCTGGGTGAGACGGAAATCTTCGGTCAGGTGAAACAGGCGTACCAGACGGCGCTGGGGGCGGGTGTGACGGGGCGGACGCTCAACAAGCTGTTCCAGCAGGCTTTTTCCGTGGGGAAAAAAGTGCGCAACGAGACGCTGATCCAGCGGGGCTCGACTTCGGTGGGCTCGGTGGCGGTGGATCTGTGCGAAAAGGTGTTCGACCTCAAACAGGCCCGCGTCATGCTGGTGGGGGCGGGTGAAATGAGCCGCACCTGCGCTCAGAGTCTCGTCTCCCGAGGCGCGCGCAGCGTGATCGTCTCGAACCGCTCCTACGACAAGGCGGTGGAGCTGGCGACGGAGATGGGCGGGCGGGCGCTGAAGTTTGATGCCTGGGAAAGCGTGCTGCACGAGACGGATGTGATCATCTCCTCTACCTCTGCGCCGCATTTCGTCATCCTGCCGGAGATGGTGTCTCAGGTGATGCGGCGGCGGCGCTGGGATCCGCTTTTCATCATCGACATCGCCGTGCCCCGAGATGTGGATCCGCGGGTCAATGAGATCGAAGGGGTGTATCTTTACGACATTGATGCGCTGGAAGCCATCGCTGCGGATGGACGGCGAGAGCGGGAGCGGCAGCTGGCCCAGTGCGAGAGGATCATTGAGGAACAATTGTTAAAACACGGGTTCGCGTCGAGCGTGGACCGCGCCGACCAGGCGGCGCCTGACTCCCCTGGACTGAGCATTTCATGAGCAAACCGACGATTCGATTGGGAACGCGTGGCAGTGAGCTGGCGCTCAAACAAACGCAGATGGTCACCGAGCTGCTGGAGCAGGCGCATCCGGGCATGGAGATCGAGCGTGAGATCATCCAGACACTGGGAGACAAGCGGCCTGATCTGCGGTTCGCGGAATTTCAGAGCGGTGATCAACCGCTGGTGGATAAAGGTATATTCATCAAAGAACTCGAAGTAGCGCTCAAAGAGGGCCGTGTTGGTGCCGCCGTACACAGTTTGAAGGATGTGCCGTCGGATCTGGAAAAAGACTTTGTGGTGGCGGCGGTGCTGCGCCGCGCAGCGGTGGAAGACGTCCTGGTGAGTGCCCGCCCTTGGACCTTGGAAACCCTACCTCAGGGAGCCCGAGTCGGGACCAGTAGCGTGCGCCGTGCGCGCCAACTGAAGTGGCTGCGACCGGATGTGGAGGTTGTGGAGATCCGCGGCAACGTGCCCACACGGGTGCGCAAGGTTTTGGGTGAAGATGGCCTCGATGCGGTGCTGCTCGCTGCTGCGGGTTTGCTGCGCCTTGGCATGCTGAATGCCAACTGCAGCCGCATCCGCATGGACGAGCACACGCTGCAGGCGCTGATCCTCGAGCCCGAACAGTTCCTGCCGGCAGCGGGGCAGGGTGCCATCGCCATCGAGACCCTGGCGCGCTCCTACGAGACGCGCGAGATCCTGAAGCCGCTCAACGATCCCGACACCGAAGCGCGGGTCTCGGCGGAGCGGGAATTTCTGCGCCTGCTCGGTGCGGGATGCCAGACGCCTGTGGGGGCGCACACCTGGGTGGCGGAAGGTCAGCTGCACATGGCCGTGCGGGTCTTCAACGAGGATGACACCTCGGCCCCTCCCTTTGATGCCGCTGCGGAGGCTCCGCTGGCGGAGGCCAAGGCCCTGGCCGCCGAATTGGCGGCCAAGGTGAAGGAGGAGGCCTGAGACGTCTTTCGGATCAGACCTTCGCCTGATCCCGGCGACCAGCGGCGTAGGCTTCGAAGACGCGGAGGATTTCGTCTCGCACACGGCGAAACACCGCCATCTGTTCGTCCTCGCTGCCGGTGGCGTGGGCGGGATCATCGAATCCCCAGTGATGGCGATTCACCTGACCTGGAAAACGTGGGCAGGCTTGGTCGGCATTGCCGCAGACGGTGATGACGGTTTCCACCGGCTGCTGCAAAAACTCGTCGAGGTGCTTGCTGCGATGATCGGCGATGTCGATCCCGATTTCGGCCATGGCGCGGATGGCCAGGGGGTGGACGTAGCCGGAGGGATTCGAGCCCGCGCTGGCGATGACGCACGAGTCGCCCAAAGCACGGCGCAAGATGCCTTCGGCGAGGTGGGAGCGGCAGGAGTTTCCGGTGCAGAGGACGAGGATGAGAGGTCGGCTCATGGGGAGGAGGAAAGTGGCGCTCAGACTAAAACGGTGATCGGGCCGAGTAAAGGCGCGGCGACTCCGATGGGCCAAGGTTCGCGGGGGGCGAGGATGGTTTGGGCGCGGGAACGTAGTCGCTGAACACAGCTTCGAGTGGAACTCGAAGTGAAGCGCGCCAGGGAACTGAGCGGCCACGAAGGTCATTCGCGGCTACGAGGCGAGCCAAATCCTCGTCCTACTCCTCGTCCAAAATCTCCCGGGATCGAATGGGACGAGGAATGTTCAAGCGCGAGGCCGTAGCCGCTGATGAGGCAGGGTGGGGTGAATGGGCTTGCGTCGGGGGGAGGGTGGGGGAAAGGTCGGCGCGTGTTTCCTCCTCTGAGTTTTCTCCGCCGCGTGGGCTCTGCCCGTGTGCGGAGGATTGTGTGGATGGCTGGAGTGGGGATGCTGATGCTCGGTGGGATTGCGGCCTGTCGAGAAAAAGCAGAGGGGCAGGCTCCTCTTCGCGGCTGTGTGTGGCGGGCTTGGAAGCCGGGAGTGGAGGGCAGCTTGTTTCTAGCGGGCACGATTCACATCCTGCGGGCCGAGGATTACCCGCTGGCACCGGCTTATGAAGCGGCCTACCGGCAGGCGGATCAGGTCGTGCTGGAGTTGCCACCGGGAACGGGGCGATCGGAGGTGCTGGCGCGGCGGATGCGGGAGCGTGCGGCCCTGCCTCACGGACGACATTTGAAGGATGTGATTTCGGAGGATGAATGGCGGCGGGTGGAGGCGTGGGCTGCCTCGCAAGGCATGCCGGTCTCTGCGTTTTCAGGTTTTCACCCTTGGTACGTGTCGCTGGTGATCGTGGCGGTCGAGTATGCGCGCCTGGGGGCGGGTCCGGATCACGGGGTGGACCACTACTACGAGTTGCGGGCCTACGAGGATGGAAAGCCGGCGTCGGGTTTGGAGACGATGGAGTTTCAGCTCGATCTGTTTGCGGAGATGACGCCGCAGCAGGAGCTGGACATGCTGGAGCAGACGCTTTCGGAGGTGGAGCGGGTCAAAGAAGACTTCGCAGAGATGCTTCGCGCGTGGAAGAGCGGGGACTTGGATGCCCTGGATGAGCTGCTGTATCGCGAGGCGGAGCAGTATCCTGAGTTGATGGACACTTTTTTGAAAAAGCGCAATCAAGCGTGGGTGCCGAAACTGATGAAGATGACGGAGGGCGGTAAAAATGTGCTGGTTTTGGTGGGGGCCGGGCATTTGGGCGGAAAAGCAGGGGTTCTCTCCTTGCTTCGAGCGCAGGGTTGTGAAATAGAACATTTTACGGAAAGCGGCCCCGTCGCAATGGGGTCGGCAGACGTAGAGGAGTGAGTGGCGGGTTCTTCGCTCGCTCGATATCAGAAAACATCATCCCCTTATTCATTGACGTACCTTGTATGAGTTTGGTTTTTCCCCTCGATCGCCCGGCAAAAGTTGGAATCAGTGGCACGGGTTTTGTGGCGGCGGGTTTGTTGGCCTTGCTGCAGTGTGCGCCGGATTTTGTGGTGGCTCGGGTTTGCTCCCGGCGGCTGCCGGAATCAATCGATGGGATTGAGGCTGAACTGGTGACCTCTTCCATCGATCAGATGGTGGAGAGCTGCGAGGTGGTGGTGGAGGCGTCTGGCGATGTGAATCGAGCAGCGGAGGTGGTACAGGTGGCGCATCAGGCGGGCAAACCGGTGGTGACGATGGGGACGGAGTTTCACGTGACGGTCGGGTCGGCCTTTTGCCGGACGGGATACCTGACGGAGGCGGAGGGGGATCAGCCGGGGTCCCTGGCGGCGCTGGCGCTGGATGCTCGGGAGATGGGGTTTGAGCCTCTGGTCTATGGCAACATCAAGGGCTACTTGGAGCATTTGCCGGAGCCGAAGGAGATGGAGAAATGGTCTCGGCGCAATGGCATCAGCGTGGAGCAGACCGTCAGTTTCACCGATGGGACGAAGTTGCAGATGGAGCAGGCCTTGGTGGCCAACGGCATGGGGGCGACGGTTCATCGACGAGGTCTGGAGGGGCCGCAGGTGGATGACTTGAAGGTGGCGGCGGATCATTTGGCGCAGCTGGCTCAGCAAGCGGGCAGTCCCTTGAGTGACTACGTTTTGAGTCAGCATCTTCCCGCCGGGGTGTTCGTGGTGGCGAAGCACCCCTGCGCGAAACCTGAAGTGATGCGGTATTTGAAGCTAGGTCAGGGGCCGTTTTACACCCTGCTGAGACCGTTTCATCTGTGCCACCTGGAGATCCCCAAGACGCTGCGTCGTGTGGTGGCCGGGGCGGCTCCGCTGTTGAATAACTCGACGGCTCCCGAGGTGGGAGTGGTGGCCATCGCCAAGCAGGATGTGGCGGCGGGCGGCCTCATCGAGCGAGCGATGGGTGGCTTCCAACTGCGAGGCGAGGCGGCGAAGTGGCGGGATCATCCCTCGGCGGTCCCAATAGGCCTGCTCAATGGCGTGCGTCTGGCGCGTCCGATCGAGAAAGGCCAGATCCTACACTGGGAGGATGTGGAACTGCCGGATACGCTGGCGGTGCAGCGGGCGCGGGAATTGTGGCAGCAGCGAATGACCGAGGCGTCAGCTTAAACCTCTTCTGAACCGGTCGTTAGCAGCCGATCGCGATTTTTTATGATACATGGCAAAAAAGTGGTGGTGACGATGCCAGCGTACTACGCGGCGAAGACCCTGGAGCGAACGGTGGCAGACATCCCGCGCGACATCGCGGACGAGATCATCTTGGTGGACGATGGTTCGAAGGATGAGACCTATGAAATCGCGCAGCGGCTGGGCATCACGGCGCTGCGGAATGAGACCAATTTGAACTATGGCGGCAATGTGAAGCGCTGCTTGCAGGAGGCGCTTAACGCTGGGGGAGACATCATCATCCTGCTGCATCCTGATTACCAGTACACGCCCAAGCTGGTGCCTGCGATGGCGGCCATGCTGGCGACGGAGTTTTATGATCTGTGTCTGGCGTCGCGGACCTCGGGGCGGGGTGCGCTAAGCGGTGGGATGCCGATGTGGCGTTACCTGGCCAATTGGGCTCTGACCAATGTGATGGACTTTGCTCTGGGGACCTATCACACAGAGTATCATACGGGCTATCGAGCCTACTCCCGCCGCCTCTTGGAGGGGGTGAATTTTCATGCTTTGCGGAATGACTTCATCTTCGACAATCAGCTGTTCGTCGCGGCTCTGCGGGGGCGTTATCCGACCTGCGAGGTGACCTGCCCGACGAGTTACGAGGAGGATGCGAGTTCGATTCCTTTTTCCAAAGCTGCGAAGTACGGCCTGCAGTGCCTGAAGCTGTCAGGCGAGCATTTCATCTGGCGGGTGAAGCAGCGTCTGAGTGCGGGCTGAAAAATGGCTGCCTGAGGTCTCGGCTCAGCGCGGGGAGCGGCGCGGGCTTTTGGAGCTGCTGGTGGGTGCCTTGCGACCTTTGGCGGGTGGGCGGCTCTCCGTTTCCTCTGCGGGTTGACCTTTGAGTTCTCGCAACTCTTTTTCCAGCTCGGCCACCCGGCGCGAGGTGGCTTCCAGCTTGCGGGCGATCAGGCGGGCGACAAATTCGTAGAGGGCGGCGTGAAACTCGGGGTCTTGATCGCGCGGACGGAGGTCCTGCAGGAATTTTTGATCGACGGCCAAACAGACGGCGCGATTGGCGGCGATGACGGAGGCGGCGCGGCGATCTTGATTCACCAAGGCCAGCTCGCCGAAGACCTCGCCTGCGCGGGAGATGGAGGCAAAGCGTTTGCCGCCGACGCAGACGTCGAGTTCTCCACTGAGGAGGATGTAGAGGCGGGAGTCGATGGTGCCTTCCTGGATGACGACGTCACCCTTGTCACAATCGATGAGGCTGGACGAGTTGAGCACGTCGTCCAGCTGTTCTTCATTGAAGCTGCTGAGGAGGGGGACGGCCCGGAGAGAGGCGGGCACGTCACCATCATCATGGATGTAAGCAAATTCTTTCATCGGGATGGAGGGAGGATGCCAGATCGCGGGCCGGTTGAACAAGGAAAACCGTCGCTCACAGGTGAGATTTTCCAAGCGCCGGAGGCTGAGGGCGTTAGGGGGCGAAGGGGATGCGCGGGGCGGGTTTGGCGGCGTCGCGTTGGCTCCAAAAGGCGGCGGGTGGAGTCAGATTCTGGGCCTGGTCGTCAAAGCGGGTGCCAATTTCTCGCAGGGGCATGGCGCGGATGATGTCCATACCGGTTTGGATTTTTTCAGGATCAAAAACGAGACGGGTGAGATGCATGCCAGCCAGGGGAGTGAGGTCGGTGACGGGGGTTTCACCGATGTGCAGGCGCTGCAAGTCGGAGCCGCTCAGGGGAGACAGGTCTTGGATCTTGGTGCGATGCAGGGTGAGGCTGACGAGTGGCAGGCCTTTGAGGGCGGCGATGTTTTCCACCGGGCAGTCGGTGAGCCAGAGCATGGCGAGGTGGTTGCATCCGGCCAGGGGGCGGAGATCGCGCACTTGGGTGCCGACGAGGTTCAGCTCGACGAGGGGCATGCCCTCCAGGGCGCTGATGTCGGTCACAGGGGTGTGGGAGAGATAAAGTTTCTCCAGCGGCATGCCGCGCAGGACGGAGAGGTCGATGGCTTGGCTGTCTTCGAGGTAGAGTTCGACGAGCTTTTTGCCACGCAGAGGTCCGAGGTCCTGGGCGGGGGTCTCACTCAGGTCGAGGGCGAGCGGTTGGATCTTTTCCAAAAATCGCAGGTTCTGCACGGGTGCGCCGCGGAGATTGAGTGCGATGGGTTCGCCATTCTGAATGCTGAACTGGCCTTCCCCTTGGTAGTTGGGGTTGTGGTATTTGATCTCGGTGTGCAGCATTTCGTCGGTCCAATAGGTGCGTTTGGGTTCGGACGGCGCGGCGGCTGCGGGAGCGGTCTCCGCCTGTTTTGAAGCGGGAGGAGAGGATTCTTCGCCGGGGCTTCTGGAAGGTTGCGATGCAGGCGGCGGGGTGTCCTTTTTCTTGTCGCAGCTCGACAAAAGCGCGGTGACAAGGAGTAGGCTGGCGGGAAAGAGGAGATGGCGGAAGGGGGCGATCAAGGACATAACCAAGGCGGTTCGCGGTGAATGAGGGGCTGCGCAAGGCGGAATCGATGGAAAACTGCGAGCAATTTCCGTTTCTCTCGCAATTCTGGTTTCGTTGGTTACGATGATGCAGCCTGCGTTCTGCAAGATTTTTTGACTCATGAAACTCCTGCTTCTGATTTTACCCCTTGGGCTTGTGTTGACACTGATCAGCTGTCAATCGATGCGGCCAAACCCGATCGTAAATCAGTGGGAGGCGCGGATGAACCGGGGCTACCTGGGTCCGGTAACGCCCGATCAGCTGCTGGCGGAGATTCATTTGCGTCGAGATTTGATCCCCTCCGGCACGGTGGGCCGGAAGTACTACCGCCCGATGCAGCCGCGCTACGTGACGATCCACAGCACGCAAAATTATTCGGGAGATGCCTACAATCACGCGCTGGCGCTGAAGCGGGGTGCTTTGAAGGCAAATCGCAGACCTGGCGGCAATCGCATCGGCTACCTGACCTGGCATTTCACGACGCAGGATGATGTGGCGGTGCAGCATCTGCCCTGTGGGGAGCAGGGGGAACACGCGGACTTTGATGGTCCGGGGAACAATTACAGCATCGGCATCGAGATGTGCGAGCATCGTGGCAATGATCTGGCGCTGACGATCGATCGGACAGCGCGGTTGGCGGCCTACCTGTGCTACACCTATCAGATTCCGCTGTCTCATGTGGTGCCGCACCATCACTGGCCGCGGGCGGGCGTGAGTCCGGCGCACAAAGATTGCCCGCATTTCTTGCTCGATAAAGGGAAGCAAGCCGGGACTTGGAAGTGGTTTCAAAACCGAGTGAAGTTTCACTTGGAGCGGTTGGTGCCGGGGCCGGCGCAGCGTTTGGGATGAGGCGATGGTGCATGGCGCTGACGATGGGGGGCTCTGCGCTGATGATGGCGTCGGAGCCGCCGATGCTGGCCGATTTGACTCAGGCGGTGCTGCTGCGCGAGGTGCAGGCCGTGCAGGCGGGTTGGCTGGAGGATGAGGAACTGACGGAGAGTTCGGGGCTGGATCGAAGCTGGCGAAATCCGGGAGTGTTTTGGACGCTGAATGACTCGGGCGGACGACCTGTGCTGTATGCGCTGGATGAGACGGGTCGAAAAAGAGCGCGGCTGCAGATTTCCTCGGCGGTGAATCTCGACTGGGAAGATCTGGCCTGCGGTCCCGATGAACAGGGGCGTCCCTGCCTCTATGTGGGGGACATCGGAGATAACTTGCGGGTCCGGCCAGCGATTCAGATTTACCAAATCCTCGAGCCCGAGTTGCCACCGGGTTACAGCGAAATCGATGCCGAGGCGGAATCTGTGCGGATTTGGAATGCAGCCTACCCAGGGGAACGGCGGAATGCGGAGACGCTGGTGGTGCATCCGCGCACCGGGCAGATGCATGTGCTGACCAAGGATGAGAATGGCGGCAGCGAGCTGTTTGCTCTGCCGCCGAAGTGGCCGGGAACGACCTGCCAGACGCTGCACTCGGTGGGGCGGGTGATTTTCCCGGCCATCGAGCAGGCGGGCAAGCGACCTCAAGACAATGCGATGGCGACGGCGGGTGCGATCTCGGCCGATGGCGATCGTCTGGTGGTGAGCACCTACAGCGGGCTCTACGAGTGGACGCTGCCGCCGACGGGGCTCACGGCGGAGGCCCTGGCCAAGGTGCCGAGTCGGATCCTGGTGCCGCTGACGCGTCAGATGGAGGCGGTGTGTTATGGAGGAGATGGCCGAACCCTGTTTTTCACCAGCGAGCATCGCCCCGCGCCGCTCTGGCGGGTAGAGCGGGGAAAATCCCGCTGAATGAATGGAGGGACACAATGCCGACACCTCACTTTCGTGGGGCGGTCGGCGTGAAAGATCGGGCGGGGCGGGTGCGGATCTATACGATTCGACTTTTTTCGATCCCCAACGTCTTTGTCTGCTCCCCACTCCATGGCCTACCGTCACGCTTTTCTCATCGCCCTCCTCATTGCAGGGCTGGCGCAGAGTTGTGTGGTGAGCGCGGCGGAGGACGGTGTGGCGTTTTTTGAAAAGGAGGTGCGCCCGCTTTTGGTGCGGCAGTGCTACGAGTGTCACTCGGAGGAGAGCGGAAAACAGAAGGGCGGTCTGCTGCTGGATCGTCGCGCGGGCTGGGAGCGCGGGGGCGATGCAGGGTCGGCGGTGATCCCCGGAGAGGTGGAGGCGAGTTTGCTGATCCACAGCGTGCGCTATCTGGATGAGGAACTTCAAATGCCGCCGAAATCGCGACTGACGGACGCGGAAGTGGCGGTGCTGGAGCGCTGGGTGGCGATGGGTGCGCCCGATCCTCGCGATGGATCCATCAAGGACGTGCGAGCAGGCAAGTCCATCGATCTGAAGGAGGCGCGGAAGGGATGGGCGTTTCGGCCTTTGCAAAACGAATCGCCGCCTGAAGTGGAGGGAGTGGCGTGGTGTCGCACACCGGTGGATGCCTTCATCAAAGCGCGTCTGGAGACAGAGGGGGGGGAGCCTGCGGCGGATGCGGAGGCGCGGACGCTGGTGCGCCGACTTCATTTTGATCTGAATGGACTGCCGCCGACGCGGCAGGAGGTGCAGGCCTTTGTGGCGGCGGCTCGGCGTGACCTCGATGCGGCGATCCAGGGTGAGGTGGATCAGCTGTTGGCGCGGCGGGCGTTTGGCGAGACCTGGGGCCGCCACTGGTTGGATGTGGTGCGTTACGCGGACTCCAATGGCGGCGATCGCAACAACACCTTTTACCAAGCCTGGCGGTATCGAAATTACGTCATCGCTGCGTTCAACGAGGACCGCTCCTATTACGACTTGGTGCGCGAGCAGGTAGCCGGGGATCTGCTGCCGGCACGGGATGACGCCAGCCGCCGCCGTCAGCTCATCGGGGCGACGTTTCTCTCGCTGGGGCCGAAGATGCTGACGGAGCGAGACAAGGAAAAGCTGCGACTCGATGTCGCGGACGAGCAGATCGATACCTTGGGGCGCGCGTTTTTGGGGCTGACGTTGGGATGCGCGCGCTGTCATGATCACAAGTTTGATCCCATCCGCCAGGAGGATTACTACGCGCTGGCGGGCATTTTTCGCTCCACGCAGGTGGTGATGGGCACCCGCAACGGCTGCGTCAATGTGGCCAGCTGGGTGGAGCGGGCGCTGCCTCAGCCGGAGCCGGAGGCCTCGGCCCTCGCGGCGAAGCTGGAGCGGCTGGAGCTGATCATGCGCCTGAAGGTGGAGAAGGATTTCATGAAAAAGAGCGGCGGCAAAATGACGCTGGATGATCTGCCACTGGCGGGGGTGCTGATCGATGACGAAGAGGCGGAGCTGGTGGGGGCGTGGCGGGAGTCCAGCCTCTCGCCGAATCGTCTCGGCGCGCGCTACCTGCATGATGATCGCCAAGGCAAGGGCAGCAAACGCGCCATCTTCAGCGCCAGTCTGCCGGAGAGCGGTGTGTATGAAGTGCGGCTAGCCTACAGCAGCAACGCGCAGCGCTCCAAGGTCGTGCCCGTCACGGTGGAGGCCTGGCGGGAGGTGAAAACGGTGCGGCTGGATCAGACGCGGAAGCCGGAGATCGGCGGACTTTTCCAATCCATCGGCAGGTTCGAGTTTGAAAAGGGTGGTCGCGTCAATGTCATCGTCGAAACGACGGGAACCGAGGGCGGATATGTCATCGTCGATGGCGTGCAATTTGTCGCGGAAAAGGATCTGGAGCGCGAGGCCAAGGCGCTGGCCATGATGGACGGTGGAGATCCGGTGTTTCGCATGAGCAGCGGAGATCTGGCCAAGGCCCTGACGGTGGAAATCCGCGAGTTGCGCGATGCCGAGCTGGCGATGGCTCCGCGCGATGCGGAGGACGTGGGCGATTGTCATCTCCGGGTGCGGGGTGAGGTGGGACAGCTCGGCCCGCTGGTGCGGCGCAATTTTCTCGAGGTGCTGCATGAGGGGCCGCCACCGGAAATCCCCGCAGGGCAGAGCGGACGGTTGCAGCTGGCGGAATGGCTGGCTGCACCGGAGAATGCCTTGCTGGATCGCGTCATCGTCAACCGGGTGTGGAGCCATCTATTCGGGCGAGGTTTGGTGGCCTCGGTGGATAATTTTGGAGCCCTGGGCACGGCACCGTCGCATCCTGAGCTGCTGGATTTCTTGGCCCAACGTTTTCGGGCTCAAGGAGGTTCCATCAAGCGCTTGGTGCGGGAGCTGGCCCTGAGCCGAGCCTACCGAGTGGCCGCTCAAGCCGATGGACCGCTGGTGCAGGCCGATCCCGAAAATGCCTGGTTCGGACGCCGCGAGATGCGCCGTCTCAGCGCCGAAGAAATGCGAGACGCTGTGTTGGCGATGTCGGGTCAGCTGTCGGACGAGGTGGGAAAAGGTACCGCCAACGAGAGCGGCGACGATTTGGACAAGCCCTTCCTGTTCGATCAGGATCGCCTCCGCACGGTGTACCTGCCGGTGGCGCGCAACAACATGGCCCCCGAGTTGGAGCTGTTTGACGCGGCCAATCCCGACATGGTCACTGGTGCGCGCACCACCACCACCGTGCCGACGCAGGCGCTCTACCTGTGGAATGCGGCCTTTTTGCGGGAGCAATCCGCTGAGCTAGCTCGACTGGCCTACGCCACTCCGGATCCAATGGCCTGGCTGTATGAGACGGTGCTGGGTCGTGCGCCGACGCCCGCCGAAGCGGCTCGGGCGCAGGCCATGCTGCGTGCTTTAGGCGGTGATGAGGGGGCGCTGGCGGATCTGGCACACGTCCTGACGATCTCCACCGAGTTTTTGTTCCTCAATTGATGCGCCCCATGACTTCTTCGCTCACTGCTTCTGCCTGTCACCGCTTTGATCCGCCCGCCTGGTCGCGGCGGGGTGCGCTGAAGGCTGCAGCGGGCGGTTTCGGAGCCATGGCGATGGCGGGAGCCGCCAGTCAGGCGGCACAGGGGCTGAGTGGTCCGCATCATCCCGCCCGGGCGCGGCGCGTGATCTTCCTCTTCATGCACGGTGGGCCATCGCAGGTGGATACCTTTGATCCCAAACCTCGACTCCAGGCGCAGGATGGCCAGCGGCTGCCCTTTGCACCCGCGAAAAACCTCGATCCCTCCGCCACCAGCCGCGCGCGCTTGATGGGCTCTCCCTGGAGCACGCGTCAGTATGGCGAGTCCGGGCTCTGGTGCAGCGAGCTTTTCCCCGAAGTGGCGCGCCACATGGATGACCTCTGCGTGATCCGCTCCATGCAGAGCAAGGGGCAATCCCATGGCCAGGCCGTGTGCATGCTGCATACCGGGACGGACAACTTCGTGCGGCCCTCCATGGGGGCCTGGGTGAGCTACGGTCTGGGCAGCGAGAATGCGGACCTGCCGGCCTTTGTCTCGATCAGTCCACCGCCTGGCCACGGTGGTCCACGCAACTATGGCTCCGCCTTTTTGCCCGCAGCCCATCAGGGCACCACGGTGGGGCGCGGTGGAAAGTTGGGCGAGCAGGCAGCCTTTCGCTTCATGGAGCAGTCGGCGGATCCCGCCCGCGATCAGAAAAAGCTGGAGCTGCTGCGGGCGATGAATCAAGAGAACTGGGAGCGCACCCAGCACGCGCCTGTGGAGGGCATGATCGAGTCGATGGAGCTGGCCTTTCGCATGCAGCGGCAGGCTCCCGCCGTGATGAGTCTGGACGATGAGCCCGCTCACATTCGGGCGCTTTACGGCATCGGAGAAAAAACCACCGACAACTACGGTCGCCAGTGCCTGCTGGCGCGAAAACTCGCCGAGGCTGGAGTGCGTTACATTCAGGTCAGCACTGGCTACACTTGGGATCAGCACAGCAATCTAAAATCGGGTCACGAAGACAACTGCGCCAAGGTGGACCGCCCCATCGCCGGCTTGCTGACCGATCTCAAACAGCGCGGCTTGTTGGAGGATACCCTGGTGGTCTGGGGCGGCGAATTTGGTCGCACGCCCATCGCCCAAGGATCCAATGGCAGAGATCACAATCCGCAGGGATTCACCATGTGGCTGGCCGGTGGTGGCGTGCGCCCGGGCCTCGCTTTTGGAGAGACCGATGAATTTGGTTACTACGCCGTGCGCGATAAAGTACACATGCACGACCTGCATGCCACCATCCTGCACCTGCTCGGTATCGATCACCTGCGGCTGACCTATCGCTACGCCGGGCGCGACTTTCGCCTCACCGATGTCTATGGAGAGGTCGTCAGGGGCATCCTGGCCTGAGCGGGGGACAATTGGGCCGACTGCCGGGGGCATCACTTCGGAATTGCGAAATGATGCAAACCGAATACTCTTGAGCGTCTTTTGGTCCGCTCCAGGGGACTCTTTTTTGCATGAAGGCGACCATCCTGAAATCATTGCGCAAGCCGATCGTCTGGGGAGTCGGGGTCGCTCTGGCGCTTTTTGCCCTGGCCCTGTTTCAGCCCGGTCTCCAAACCCAGCCCAAACCGCAACCTGCGCAGCAGCAGGCAGCGGCCCCCACTCCGGCTGCTCCCCAGCCTGTCGTCGAACCTCCCGCCGCCAAACCGACGCCACCCGCTGCTACGCCAGTGGATCCAGTGCAAGAAGCCATGGCGGCGGTGGAAAAAGCTTCCGCCTCGGGCAGTGCTCACTTTTTGCCCACCCTGGAAGCCGAAGCTGACAAGCCTGCCCCCACGCCCGCAGCGCCCACGAAACCCACGCAGCCGACCGCGCCCGCAGAGGTCGCCGCCACAAAGCCGCCGCCTGCTTCCAAGCCTGCCGATGCACCGGCCCCGGCTGCTTCGGCTGCACCCACAGAGGAGCCGGATGCTTCCGAGGATTCTTTCGTGGGACCTCCTTCGCCGGAAGAGATGACCCAACGCCTCTTGCTCGCCTTTGCCGGCCCGCCTTCTCCAGCGGCTTACGGCCCTCCCGCGCCTGAGCCGGTGGACGATGCCGACGAGTTTGTCCAAGCGGGCAAGGCTGAGGTCTTGGCGGAAGCGCCTGACAAGAAGGCGGCGACCGAGAAGCCTTCGGAATCGGAAAAAGAGAAAGACGCCAAAGCTGAGTCCGCGAAGTTGGCGATGTCCGGAGGTGCAGAAAAACCCACGGCTCGGGTAACGGCACCGGCCTCGACCAAACCCGCCCCAGAGCCCACCGCCGATGATTTCAGTCACCGTCCCGATGAGCTGGAAGCCACCGTCGAACAGCCGCTGCCGCCGACCAGTGGACACTCGTGGGAGATCGTGAAAGTCAATGGGCGCGATTACGTCACGGGTCGCAGCATCCAGTCGTTCTATCGATTCAGCACCTACAAGATCGAGGGCAAACACGTCTGGTTTCGCATGCCCAATCTCATCATCAAAGGCGAGGTCGGCGGCCAAGATTTGCTGATCAATAATGTCAAATTCATCCTCAGCTTTCCCGTCATCACCTCCGGTAGCGAGGCTCTCATCTCGCGTTTGGATCTGTGCAAGCTGATCGATCCCGTGCTCCGCCCCAGCTTCATCGGCAGTGAAAATAGCTTTGATACCGTGGTCATTGACGCGGGGCACGGCGGTCACGATAGCGGGGCCAAAGGCGTCTATGGCTACGAGAAAAACTACGCCCTCTCACTGGGCTTCTCTTTGCGGGATGCCCTCAAGGCGCGGGGTTTCAAAGTGGTGATGACCCGAACCACCGACACCTTCATCACGTTGGGGGATCGGGTGCGCGTCGCCAACGATACACCCAAAAGCATCTTCGTGGCCCTGCACTTCAATTCGGGTGGTTCAGCCGCCACCGGCATCGAGACCTACGCCTTGACGCCCCAAGGCAGCGCTTCCTCCTTGGCTCGCGGCGGAGGTTTTAGCAATTCGGCCCGCATCGGCAATGCTTTCGATTCAGAAAACATCACGTTGGCGACGGCGGTGCACGCTCAGGTGGTGCATCGTTTCAAACTCGTCGATCGTGGCATCAAACGCGCACGCTGGACGGTGCTGAGCGGCTGCCGACGTCCAGGCATTTTGTTTGAGGGCGGGTTTGTCACGAACTCGAAGGAGTGTCAATTGATCGCCTCCGAGAAGTACCGGGCTGCCGTCGCAGCGGCCATTGCCGATGCCATCGTCAACTATCGACGCGCTCTCAATCCCAAGTTGGTGCGCAGTCCGGACGGGTCTCGCTGACCTGTGGTGGTACTCTGGTGTCGAGGTTTTTTTGAACTCTCTTTCTCGTAGGATGGAATTCCGCATCCGTGCTGCTCAACTCGACGATTTGACGGCTATCGTCGCCATCTACAATGCTGCCATTCCCGGTCGGCTGGCCACGGCGGATACCGTGCCAGTGAGTGTGGAAAGTCGCCGCGCCTGGTTCGATTCGCACGATGACTCGCGCTACCCGATTCGGGTGCTGGAGACGGCGGAGGGGGGCGTGTTGGGCTGGGTCAGCCTGCGCCCGTTTTACGGTCGCCCTGCCTATGCCTCCACCGCAGAGATCAGCGTCTATATCGCCACGGGACATCATGGCCAGGGTCATGCACGGCGGTTGGTGGAGGATATTCGGCTGGATTGCGAGCGGCTGGGTTTGAAAAACCTGGTGGCCTTTGTCTTCGGCCACAATCAGCCTAGCTTGCGACTTTTTGCCCGAGCGGGTTTTGAACGCTGGGGCCATTTGCCCGGCATCGCGGATCTAGATGGTGAAGAGCGGGATTTGGTGATCCTGGGCCGTCGCGTCGGTGCGTCGTCGGAAGCGGTGGGGTGAATCACCAGCCAGCGAGCACCTCGAAGGCGTAACCCCGAAGGTACTCGGTCTCCGGCAGGGTGGCGATGATGGGGTGATCGGCGCGTTGGGAGAAGGTGGAGGTTTGGCGCAGGACCTTGCGGGCATCGACGGCGGCTTCGACGATGACCTTGTGAAACTCTCCCGTGCTGACGTGGTGAGAGCAGCTGAAGGTGGCGAGGATGCCGCCGGGCTGGAGCATTTTGAGCGCGCGCAGGTGGATCTCCTTGTAGCCGCGCATGGCGTCTTTGACGTTGCTTTTCGTTTTGGTGAAGGAGGGCGGGTCGAGGATGATGAGATCGTAGCGCTCTTCGCGAGCCTCGGATTGCTTGAGGAAATCGAAGGCGTTGGCGGCGATCCATTCCACCGAGGCTCCGACCTTCTGAGCGTTGCTTCGTGCGGTGGCGATGGCGTTTTCACTGACATCGACGGCGGTGACGGACGCGGCTCCAGCTAAGGCGCAGGCTTGGGCAAAGCCGCCTTGATTGGTGAAGCAGTCGAGCACGCGACGCCCCTGAGCGTGGCGGGCGACGGCGGCGTAGTTGTCGAGCTGGTCGAGGTAGAG